>JANYFI010000258.1 GCA_025362765.1 Ferruginibacter sp.
AAATTACAACGTTTTGCAGATATTAAAAACTTTGCCAACGTGTTGGAATACCCGGAAAATATGAAGGGCCAATGGCATATTTTTTTTAAAAACAATCGGCCTGTTGTGCTGGAACTTGCCTGCGGCAGGGGAGAATATACAATTGGATTATCTAAACTATTTCCCAAAAAAAATTTTATTGGTGTTGATATTAAAGGTAACCGGATTTATATCGGCGCTAAAAAATGCCTTGATGAAAAAATAAATAACGCGGCGTTTTTACGAACACAAATAGCCATGCTGCCACAATATTTCACAGCTGGTGAAGTGAGCGAAATATGGATTACGTTTCCAGATCCGCAATTACGCACTTCCAAAGCAAAAAAAAGATTAACACACCCGCTGTTTCTGCGATTGTATCAACAGGTGCTGGCAAACGGCGGCTACCTTCATTTAAAAACAGATTCACCCGATTTATACCAGTTTACAAAACGGGTAATTGAATTATACGGCTTGCAAATTGCAGAAGACTGTGCAGATGTGTATGCTGCCAATCCTTCTGCAGCATTACAAATAAAAACCCACTACGAAGCATTGGATATAGCGCAGAGTAAAAAAATTCACTACCTTAAATTCTCCCTTCCGGCAAGCATCGGAAATCTCGACAAGCAGTTACAGGAAGAACTTAAACTTACAGAAAACAATTAATAATTTTATGCGCAACCTGGTAGAGGGTACAGATTTTTATTACAACGAACAGCACAATGTAGTGTTTACTGCAAGCTGGCATTTGCAACGTGGAACTTGTTGTGGAAATAGCTGCAGGCATTGTCCGTTTAACCATATCAATGTACCGCCAGAAACTGCAAAAAAAACAATACCAGTAATTTCAACCAGGGCAGCCGATCATAAAAACTAATAAATTTTGTACCTTTTACATCATGAAGAAAGACGTAGCTGGTAAAAAAAACCCTTTAAAAGAAACTGCCAAAAATACGGTGAAAGAATACAGTTTTTTTGCCGATGTATATGATGTGGTAAGACAGATACCCAAAGGCCGGGTGACTTCTTATGGCGCCATCGCCGTTTACCTGGGTACAAAACTCTCGGCAAGAATGGTAGGATGGGCCATGAATGCAGCACATGCCGCTACACCATCAGTACCAGCGCACAGGGTGGTCAACAGAAACGGCCAGCTAACAGGCAGGCATCATTTTGCCACACCAACTTTAATGGAAGAGTCGCTTAAAAAAGAAAAGATACTGGTGAAAGAAGACACGATTGTTGACTTTAAAAACATCTTTTGGGATCCCTCGGCTGAACTTGGTTTATAAGCTGCCACTGATTTATTTACACTTACCTTTGGCTGTTACAACATTTAATTTTTATTGCGATGGATGAAAAAACGATCATGGGGAAAATCACTTTTATCAATCACGATAAAGCATACGCCACTATTGAATATGAACACAATGGCAAGAAAAAAACTATCAGTGGTAATATTAGCGAAAAAGAACAGCTTAAATTAAAGCAGGAAAAAATCATAAAGAAAGTACACCAGTTTCATGTGGGTGACGAAGTTAGTTTTGTGATTGCTTTATCTGGCAGAGGCGATAAAATGATTGCCGATTGTCTTCAGTTTCATTTCAACAATGCGTTGGATAATCTAATCAATAAATCGCTGGTAGAAAACCGTTTTGTTGGCTACCTTAAAAAGGTTGACGAAGATTATTTTGTAAAAGAAACCGGCAGCTATATTTTTTTTCCGCTCATATTATCGCCCTGGGAAAAAAGGCCCAGGGAGGATAATTTAAACGAGCCCGTATTTTTTAAACTGGAAAATACAGATAAGCCTGATAAAGTTACTGCGGTGCTTTTTAAAAGTGAATATATACCAGAGTATATGTACGCTATGCAATGCTTTAAAAAGAAAACGGTGATAGATGCAATGGTTTATAAAGTAACCCCGCATGGTATTTTTTTAAATGTTGTGGACAATAAAATTCAGGCAAAAATTACGACCGATAAAAAAGGAGGAACTATAAGCTCCTTACCTGTTGCGCAAATTGGCGATAAAATAAAGGTGATTATCACTTATTTAGGCACTTCAAAAATTATAATTGAAAGAGTGTAGCGCCGTAGCAATTGTGTTGTGTTTTAAAGCTTGTTTTCAACAATAAATTTCATCAGCACACTTGGCGTTTTTAAACCCAGTTTTTGCATAATATTTTTTCGGTGGGTTTCAATAGTATAAACGCTTAAAAATAACTGATCTGCCAATTGCTGGTTGGTATAATTATTTTTCAGCAAGGCCATTATTTCCAGTTCTCTTTTTGTAAGACAAAACTGCTTCAAAAAAACATCTTCCCTGTTAAACAGGTTTTCTTCTTTGGGTTGAAAAAAGGGAAAGCTAGTCTGATTATTCATTACTATTTTAATGGTTTGCAGTAATTCTTCCTTTGTACTATTTTTAAGAAGATAGCCGTTAACGCCTGCCTGACGTGCTTTATCCACGAGGTGGGCTTCATTGTAAGTAGATAGTATTACCAGCTTTACGGAACTATATTGCTGCCTGATAAGTCTTGCGGCATCTATGCCATTCAGCAACGGCATATTAATATCCAGCAACACCAAATCCGGCTGTTGTTTGGTCATTATTTCCAGCAGTTCTTTTCCATTGTCTGCCACATCAATAATCTCTATGCCTGGTTCATCTTTTAATAAAAGCCGCAAGCCGTTGATGAATAATGTATGGTCATCCGCAATGATTATTTTTATGCATTTCATTCCATTTCTTTATAAGGTATTTGTATCATAATTGTAGTCCCGGTATTGCCCGTATCAATATCAAATGTTCCGTTTAAAAAATCAATTCTCAGGCGAATAGTTTTTAACCCAATACCTGCGGTATTTTTATTACCAAATCCGCCACCGTTGTCTTCCGCCATAATGGCCAGGTAATTTTCGTGGTATACCAGCTGCATTGTGGCTTCAGTAGCATTGGCATGCCTGATAATGTTGCTGGTTAGTTCCATAATTACCCGGTAAATAATTAAATCTTCCTGCTTGGTAAAATGGTGACTGGAGCCTGTATAAAAAAAATGAAATTTTATTTTACCTTCTGTATTCACTAATTGAAAAAGATTTCCCAGGATCGCTTTCAGACTGGTATTCTCAAATTCAGGAGGCATCAGGTTATGTGCAATGTGACGGGCATTTGCAGAAGCCTTGTCTATAAGATAATTGAGGGAATCCGCCTGGTGTGATGGCACGTTAAAACTTTGCAAAGTCATTTTTATGGCCGCAAGGTTTCCGCCCAGCTCATCATGTAAATCAGCGGCAATCCGCTTTTTTTCTTCTTCCTGCGCCAGCAAAATAGCCTTGGTGGTATTTAACTTTTCCTGCTGCAACTGGAAAGTGATTTCCTCCTTTTCATTTTTGTATTGATTGTACCGGTACATTAATCCAAATGAAATAATTACAACTTCCAGTACCAGTCCAATTTCAAAAAGTGAGGGAGGGAATATATAGGAAATAGAAGCAATAAAAAGAGAGCGGGTAATTCCACCAACAATAAAAACAAGTTGCCCTGCCAGGATAAAAGCCGCCGGCTTGAATCCTTTTAAAAAACTATATAAACAGGCAAAAACAATACTGGCAAAAGTGATTAATGTAGTCTTATTGGCGATTTGAAAGGTGATTGCTTCTATTTGGTTGGCAGGTCGGACATAAAAAATTATTACCTGAACTGCAGCCAATAAAAAAGACGCCCATTTTAACAACGACAATATTTTGCCTGCAAGACTGGTACGTTGGACATTTACCAAAAAAAGTATACAGACCTGTAGCATGCATCCCATACCAAAGGAAGCTATTGCAGCCATACAGGTAGCCCTGTAGCCGGTGGCAGAATCCAATCCCAGGTACTCTGCATCAATACCCTCCTGCTTGATAATAAAAAATAGCATTGTAACAATATACAGGCCATACCAAACGTGAATTTTTTCTTTAATGGAAAAATACAAATACAAATTGAAAAGGAAAAACAATAGCAGCAATCCAATCATAATGCCAGTCAACATGTAAAACCGATGCTCAAATTTTTGCATTGCCTTTGGCGTTACCAATACAAAAGAGGTACTCTTGTATGCATGGCTTTCATCTACTTTTACATAAAAAGTATCCGTTGTATTTGCTGCCAAAGAAAGAGAAAAAGAATGATGAACAAACCGGTAGGGCCGTTCGTCAAAAGGATACTGGTACCCGCCACTTCCTGCCAGTTTAGCCGCATTGTTTATTTGCCATATTTCTGCTTTGCGAATACCCAGGCCGCCTAATAGCAAAATAAGATTCCTGGAAATGCTATCGTTATTGGCTATGCTGAATTTATACCAATAATAATAAGGATTATACCCAAAAAAAATAACGGGTTCGTTTGCCAGCGTATTTAACTTCTGTTGTGAAACAACCTTTAAAACAGAATCTAAACTGATGAGCGAATTCACCTGTAAATATTTCGTACTTCCATTGATGATTTCATATTCTTTCCCTGTTAAATCTGCATTAATAGATGACTGGCATTTGGCAGAGAGGCAAATGAATAGGAAAACAATTGGTACTATGGCTTTTTTGATAGTCACTTAATTTAAATATCCTGCAATAAGAAGTATACAATGATGGCCTCTAAAAACGCACCTGGTATTGTATTCCAGTCACCATTCATTTTAATTCATGGATGTTTACGCTGACAATACTGCCGGTCTTACAAAAAATAATTGTACACCTGGTGCAACTTTCTCACTCAATATTAATTCCGTTTGTTAACAATAAAAATACCAACCAGTTGGTATTGTTGCCGGTTTCTCCTCACTGCATATTTGTACTGCAAAAACACTTACGCTGCGCAATGGTGCTTTCACACCAAAAAATCAGGGTTTTCCCTGTAACGCAGAAGTTAACGGTAAAATAGATTTGTAACACAAAATAACCAGTAAAAAACACAACAATGAAAAAGAAATTATTTTATCTTGCCGTGGTATGTATCCTAAGTACCACCAACAAAGTAACCGCACAAACTGTTTCTCCTGACAGTGTGGGCATAGTTAAAGACAACAAAGCGGCTTCAGCTCATCTCTACAACTTTTTTAAAATAAACTTACCGGGCATTTTGTTAAAAAATTATTCTGTGCAATACGAAAGAGTATTATCCAGGAAAATTTCCATTGCTATTTCTTACCGAACAATGCCTTCTACCACTATTCCTTTTAAAGATGCCATTATAAAAGCAAGCAATACAACCGATACTGATACTAAAACAACTCTTGAAAAATTCCGGATCAGCAATTTTGCCATTACACCAGAGGTAAGGATTTACCTGAGTAAGCAGGGATATGGCCATGGCTTTTATGTAGCGCCGTTTTACCGGTATGCCAGTTTTAAAACCAATGACCTGATTTTTACTTACCAGAGTAACAGCAGCGTTGAAGGCAATATTAGCATGTCTGGAAAGCTAACCAGCAATACAGGAGGTTTTCTGCTTGGTTTTCAAAAATATATTGGCAAGCATGTTTGCATAGATACCTGGCTGCTGGGGCCTCATTATGGCAGTGCCACCGGAGAATTTAGCGGTACGCCTGATAAGCCATTAACAACAGATGAGCAAGCCGATATAAGGCAACAGCTGGATGATATAGATATTCCATTAACTAAGAAAACGGTAACAGTTACAGCCAATAACGCTTCTTTAAAATTAGATGGGCCGTGGGCAGGCCTTAGGATTGGCCTATGTATAGGAGTGAGATTTTGATAAGATAATTTACAAAATACCGGCACGTCTGACTATTCGAATATCCATTTTCAAAACTGCTTTATTTCTTTTTCCCTTGCATTGATTTTAACCATAAAAAATAAATAGATGAAACCAATTTTTATTCAACTCGGCTGCCTGTTGATTTTTGTAACCTGTACTTTTGGAATGTGCTCAAAAGAGGATACTACCGACAGCGGCAACTCAACCAACGGAAACAGCTTGCCGGATGACAATACTTCTTACATAGGATATTACGCCATACCTGACGATATAGGGGTGACTTCTCCGCATTATTTCGTTGCTACCGGTAGTTCCCCATTAACTATCAGCACTTATGGTGATACTTCACGGGTAAATTTCAATTTTACCAATAATAAACTTATTTATGTTGACCGCACCTATAATTTATGGAACATGTGCTCACTCACATACGACCTAAATGGGCATGACTCATTCGATTGCTATAGCGAATGGACAGGCGGCACACAAGGCGCCTTAGTGGCTGGCAACACTTATAATTTTTCTTACCGTAAAGATGGTGTTGGCACATTACCAACCAATGCATCAAGAGGTGAAGCTCTTTACCATCATTTTGGTGCGGATAATAAGCTAATTGTAAGTTACAGCACCTATCCCGGGGGTAATGGGGTAAATATTAAAGAAGGTTACCTCTATATTGACAAAATAGAAAACAACAAAGCGTCCGGTAGTTTTCAGTTTGGCTTTAGGGCTGGTTGCGCCAGAGACAATGGCGTGCCTTATGGCACTAATGTAACGGGGATATTCAACAAAATACCAATTAGTAAATGACCCTATCCGTGATATTCTTTCATCGATATAAAATAATGGCAATGAAAAAAAAATTACAGCTCATCCTAATGGCTTTTAAATTGAATAAACCGGGTACTGCAAAAAGACTGAGCATGCTTTTAAGTTGTCTGACGTATCTCCTTGTAGCCGCACAAAACCCCCTTCTTTTAAAAAGCCCTATCCCTGGCGGCGCAGGCAGAAACATCAACAAAATTGTGAGCACTAAATTGGGTAAAACATTTTTTAATACAATTGATAACGCCAATCATTTCTCTTCGTTATGGGGATTATGGATAACGGACGGAAGCCCACAGGGAACAACCAAATTAAGTTTGGTAGATGGTAGCCATAGCATTACAGAAGCCACCTCACTTACGCCGTTGGGTAATAATAAAATTGTATTTGCCGGAGACAATGAAGGAGGATATGGAGAAATATGGGTAAGCGATGGCAGCCAGGCGGGCACACATAGTCTCGAAAGTTTTAACCCCGGTGTAAATTATTCTGCCATACAATACATCGCTCCTCTTGGTAACAGGGCTTTTTACGATGTATATACCGCCACTAAAAATTTGCAGCTTCGTGCCACTGATGGAACAGCGGGAGGCACAACGTTACTGCATGATTTTGGCGCAGATAACGGAAACTCCATTTTTAATCTTCAGGCTGTGGGAGCTACGGGGTATTTTGCTTTGAACAATGGCACCACGCTTCACACAGAAATATGGCGAACAGATGGTACAGCAGGCGGCACATTATTGGTAAAAGACCTTGGTATGGATTATGGCCTCACCAGTGATTTTATGTTGTTCGGTAATTCATTTTACTTTATTACCATATCATCTACCTACGGTGATTATATCTGGAAGAGTGATGGCACTACGGCAGGCACCAATAGCCTGAAACAAATATCCGCCAGTATTAATTTTGAAAATGTTGCTCCTTCTTATGCGGCTACTTCCTCCACTTTATATTTTACAGCCAACAACAGTATCAATGGAAAAGAAATCTGGAAAACAGATGGCACCGCTGCAGGAACAGGCATGCTGCAGGATTTGTATCCGGGAAGCACCGGTTCCAACCCGGCATGGCTTACCGTTGTAAACGATACATTGTATTTTACTAACAACTCAGGTTATACTAACACTGGTAACGAATTGAATCGTTATGCCGGTGGGCTTTTTATCGGATCAGATATTTTTACGGGACCTACAGGCAGTAACATTTCAGATGTCACCGTTCAAAACAATACCCTTCTTTTTAGTGCATCCAGGAGTACCGCAACTGGAAATGAATTTTGGGTAAGCGATGCTAATCTTGTGCCAGCGGAAATAGCGAATATTAACCCTGGAACCAACCTGTCTTCGAACCCTTCCTTAATAACCGTTAATGGAGCAGATGCTTATTTTGCCGCATCATTTGATGCCGATGGCG
>JANYFI010000302.1 GCA_025362765.1 Ferruginibacter sp.
TCCTCCACGTCTCTCTTATCAATAATTTTTATCAAATTTAGCTCGTCCTTTGCCAGCTCAATCATTTCAATATTGCTGAGGTTCCACAACGCATCTCCTTCATTGCAAAAATACTCCAGGCCTATCCATACTTTTGACGCATCGCCTGTCATAAAGGGACTCCAGTTGTTAAAGATCTGCAGTCTGCCCACTTTTACATTTTTTTCCTGCACATAAATCCAGTTGTCTTTTACCGGGCTTCCATCTTTATTTTTTATTTTAAGGTCATTCAGCAGTAAACCTACCGTTATGAAGTCGCGGTAAATTAACCGGTTGGCAATATCATGGGCCTTATAATCCAATACAGTTGAAAAGCCATTCAACAGATCTTTTACCGGCATGGTGGAAAAGAAAAAATCGGCTTTAAATTCAACCTCTTCCTGTGTTGTTTTATTAGTGGCTATAACGGAAACTATAGAATGATCGTAATTATTTATTTTTTTTACCTGGTGGTCTTTCAAAATAATGCCTCCTTTCGCCACGATTTTATCCGCCACAACCTGCCACATTTGTCCAGGTCCAAATTTAGGATACAGGAATTTTTCAATCAGGCTGGTAGCCGTTTTTTTTTGATTGATGCCGCTGTTTTTATTAAACGAACGAAAAATTGCGTGAACAACAGTGCGGGAGAGGGAAAGACCTTTTACCCTTTGAGCGCCCCAGGAAGCGCTGATACTTTTTACCGGCACGCCCCAAACTTTTTCAGTATAGTCTTTAAAAAAACTGTTGTACAGTACTTTACCGAAGCGGTTAATGTAAAAATCTTCCAGCGTGTTTTCAGGCTTCTTTGGAAACAGCCTTGCTTGCAGGTAACTGAATCCGATTTGAATGGTACGTCCAAATCCGAGCGTTGTTAATGTTTGCATATTCAGGCTGAGCGGGTAGTTGAAAAACTTTCCATCAAAAAAAATTCTCGACAGTCTGTTTCTTACAAGCATTACATTATCGCTGTCATTTGAGGGAAGAGAAAATTTCTTTAGCTGAATTTTTTGTTGCTGATAAGTTAGATCTATATTTTGGCCGTCAGTTTCAATGGGCAGTATATTTTGCCACCATTGCATTACCACATCACTTTTTGAGAAAAAACGATGTCCGCCAATGTCCATGCGGTTACCCTTATAGTTAATTGTTTTTGAAAGTCCACCAACGGTATCTTCGCTTTCCAGGATAACAGGAATAATTTCTGTTTGTTCCAGTAGTTCTAAAGCCGCAGTTAAACCGGCAGGGCCCGCACCGATAATGATGGCTGTTTGCATAAACGATAAAGATAGGCAGAAGCTTAGTATTGTTGCGGGAATTTCCTAAACAGCTATTTCTTAAAAGGCCGTCGTTAATTTTATTTTGATGTCATTATCCTGTTCACATATTTACCAATCATATCAAACTCAATATTTACGGCCTCGCCTATTTGAATGTATTGCATATTAGTATGTTCGTACGTGTAAGGTATTATTGCCACTGTAAATCCCGCTTCTGTTACATTAAAAATGGTAAGGCTTGTGCCGTTTAAAGCAATAGAACCTTTTTCAATAATGAGCGGGCTAAATTGTTTGTCAAATTCAAACATATATTCCCAACTGCCCTCTTTTGCAATTACATTTTTACAAACAGCGATGGTGTCCACATGCCCCTGCACAATGTGGCCATCAATTCTTCCATTCATTTGCATACAACGTTCGATATTGACGACGGAATTTATTCTCCAGGAACCAAGATTTGTTTTTAATAAAGTTTCATCAATGGCGGTTACGCGGTGCATGCCGCCTATTATCTCTTCAACGGTAAGACAAACGCCGCTATGGCTTACACTTTGGTCAATTGTAAACTCATCAGAGAGGGTACATGTTACCCAAAAGGTTTTATTAGTTCCGCTGGTGATTATGTCTTTAACTATGCCGGTTGTTTCAATGATTCCTGTAAACATTTATCAAAAATACTTTTTTTATCTTTTTGAATTTTGAAATTTAAATAAATCTACTATCTTTGCGCTTCTAAAAAAAAACTACCAAAGGAGGTATATCAAATGTTAATAATAGATTCAAAGGATTGCGAAAACATCGACAAGGCGTTAAAAAAGTATAAGAAGAAATTCGAAAAAAGCCGTGTGTTGCTACAGTTAAGGGAAAGGCAGGCTTTTATTAAGCCTTCTATCAGACGTCGCACACAGGTGTTGAAAGCAGTATATAAGCAGAATATCGCCAGCGGCAAAATAGACGTTTAAAGAACTACCGCTATTTAATATTTAAAAACTGATAACCATGTAACTTTGGTTATCAGTTTTTTTATGCCCATAAGTCACCTAAATTTTATACAGTCGTTTTTAGATTACCTTAAATTTCAAAAGAGGTATTCGCAACATACCATCATTTCCTATCAAAACGATCTTATTGATTTTTTTGATTTTAGCGCTGTTCAGTTTACAACGTCTGAACCGTCTGAAATTAAGGCTTCTTATGTGCGAAGCTGGCTGGCATCGCTCAAAGAAAGAGGAATGGAAGCAAAAAGCATTAACCGCAAGATATCTTCGCTCAAGTCTTTTTTTAAATACCAGCAAAAAGAAGGAATACTGCTGAAAAGCCCAATGGCAACTATAGTTTCCGCCAAAGTAAAAAAGCGACTGCCACAGTTTGTTGCGGAAACTGATACCGCCACTTTATTCAACTACGTAGAATTTCCTGATGATTGGACGGGAAAAACCCACCGCCTTGCATTTCACTTATTATATAACACCGGTATACGGCAGGCCGAACTTATTGGCCTTACACCCGCCCACATTGACACAGCAAATAATACCATCAAGGTGTTAGGAAAAGGGAATAAGGAAAGAATATTACCTGTCAGCAGCGACCTGTCAGCGCTCATTAAAAAATATTTAGCCGATAAGCAGTTGCTTTTTGCTAATGCAGACTCTACCGTATTACTGGTAAATGAAAAGGGTAAAAAGCTTTATCCAAAATATGTGTACCTGCTTGTAAAGAAATACCTGGCATCCGTTACTACGATCGATAAAAAAAGTCCGCATGTAATGCGCCACACATTCGCCACGCATTTGATGAATAACGGGGCGGATATTAATGCCGTTAAAGAATTGCTGGGGCATAGCAGCCTCGCCGCCACGCAGGTATACACACATAATACCATTGAAAAATTAAAGGAAGTGTATAAGAAAGCTCACCCGAAAGCGTAAATGCCATCAATGAACAATAAAAATGACGGATATAAGTTTTACAAAACAACAGGTATTTATTTGGAAATTACATCTGCAAGAAGTAACTTGAATTTGAAAAATAATCTCCCATTAAACCCTGATAATTTTAGCCTATGAGTTAATTGTTTACCCGATTTTTTCACATATTTGTTCACTGATTAAAAATTAGATTGCTATGAACGTAAACATTCAGACTGTGCATTTTGACGCAGATGTAAAATTGAAATCCTATATCGAAAAAAAACTTGGAAAACTACCCCAGATTCACGATCGGATTACAAAAGTTGATGTGTATTTAAAACTTGACAATGTTGTACACACGATTAAAGACAAAGTAGCTGAAATAAAAGTGCATATTCCCAAGTATGATTTTTTTGTAAAACATTCTTCCAAATCATTTGAAGAAAGTTTTGACGAAGCGCTGGATTCTGTGATATTACAGATAAAGCGTAAGAAAGAAAAGCTGGCCGCATAAACAATTTAATAAGATATACAGCCCCCCGAAAACGGGGGTTTTTTTATGCGCTTTTGTGCTTATGCACATATTTATTTTTAAAGTGTAAAAAAATCTTTTACAAAGTTTTGGTATTAATCAAATATACTTACCTTTGCCATCCCAAAAATAGGAATGAACAAATAGAAACCTTTTTTTGAAAAAGTTCTTTAAATAACAAGCCGAAGTAG
>JANYFI010000353.1 GCA_025362765.1 Ferruginibacter sp.
TGTGCGGCATCAAAACCTACCCCATCACAACCAGCTCCAATGGGTATTTTACTTACAATACTTCCATCAGCAGCACTCATAATTATCAATAATTTATTATCGCTGCAACCTGCAAAAAGTAAATTCGATTTTGCATCGTACGCCAACCCGGTGGGTGCATCACCAGGCGCAAGTGACCAGTGCCTTTCAACGATGCTTTTTGTAATGTCCACCTCTACTATTTCATTCTTATCTTCAATATTTACGAAGATTTTTCCGGCATTGTTGCTTACCGCAGTTTCCGGCTTTCCGCCTACTGCAATTGTTGCTACTACCTTTTCTGTTACCGGGTCAATAATGGATAGATCCTTACTACGGCCATTGCAGGTAACTATTTTCTTTGAAAATTCATCATAAAAAATAGCATCCGGATTTTCTCCTGTTGCTATCTGCGATAAGATGGCATCCGTTTTTAAATCGAATACAGTCACATTGTTCAGTCGGCCATTGCTTGTATATCCTTTATTTAACGAAGGAACAAATGCTATTCCATGAACTCCTGTTGTATTAGGTATTACGCCCAGCGAATCGCCGGTTGCCTTGTCAAGAATATTTACCTGCCCGCCATGCGACACAAACAGTTTATTAGAGTTTGGCTGCACAGCGACATAATCCCAGCCGCCTTCGCTTTTAATATGAAAAGTATTGAGCAAATGAATTTTATCAGGCTGTTGCGCTGTTGATGTCATCACAGCACATACCAGGATGATTGTTGAGAGTAGTAAACGACAAGCTTGCATATTTTTAATTTTAAACATAAAGTTGCTGAGTAATTCTGTAGAAATACTGAAGATTCAACAATTTCCTGGCCCGGTACTAATACGGTAAACAGGCGAAGAATACTATCACCGCTGACCGCTTTATTTTTCAACAGGATTTACTCAGAATTATCTTTTATTTTTAACAATGAAGTTATTGATAATAGAAGATGAAATACCGTTGCGGGATTCCATTCAACAATATATGGAAACACAGGGTTACCGTTGTGAAACCGCTGGTAACTTTATGGAAGCCATGGATAAAATTGACTTCTATGAGTATGATTGCGTATTGGTAGATATTGGTATACCCATGGGAAGTGGTTTGGATATTGTAAAGGAATTAAAAGCCATTAAATCAAAAGCCGGCATCATCATTATTTCTGCCAGGGATGCGGTGGATGATAAAATAAGCGGCCTTCAACTGGGCAGTGATGATTATTTAACCAAACCTTTTCACCTTTCGGAATTAAATGCAAGAATTGCAGCGGTTATTCGTCGCCGGCATTTTAATGGCGATGAAAAAATAATGTTTAATGAAATTGAAATTTCGCACGTTGCAAAATCTGTTAAGGTTAAAGGAACCTCTGTTGAGCTAACCCAAAAGGAATTTGACCTGCTTGTTTATTTTATTAATAATAAGGGCAGAGTGATTACCAAATCTGCGTTGGCGCAACATATCTGGGGTGATCATTATGACCAGGTAGTGTCGTATGACTTTCTATATACGCATATTAAAAACCTGCGAAAAAAACTGGTAGAAGCAGGCGCAGAAGATTACATTAAAACCATTTACGGAACAGGTTATAAGTTTACAGATAACTAAATCCTCCTGCCATAACACCATGAAGCTACTTACAAGAACGACTATTTATTACCTGCTTTTTTGCATTCCATTGCTGATGGCCAGCGGATGCTTTTTATATTTCAATATTGAAAAATCATTGCGGCATGAATTAGACGAAGAATTGCAATTCAGCAATGAAACATGGGTGCGCCATCTTAACAAACTGTCTGGAGAGAAAGATATTCTGGAATTAAACAATCCTTTTATCCAGATAGAAAAAACCAATATCTTTTCTGGCCAGCAATATTTTTCAGACACTTTATTATTTGAATCTGCAGAAGAACAAAAAGTGCCTTACCGAAGCCTGACAGTTTTTATTGAACATAATAAGCAGTACTACAAACTCTCTTTTCAACGTTCGGTGATAGAACAGCGGGATGTTTTCAAAAACCTGATTGGGTTAATGAGCATTGTTTTTGGCGGCTTACTACTACTTTTTTTGCTGATTAATGTGTACATCAATAAAAGATTATGGAAGCCGTTTAATTCCTCTTTGACAAAAATAACTTCGCTTAACCTGCAGCAATTGCAGCAGGTACATTTTGATACAGTTGAAATCAGGGAGTTCAATGCGTTGAATACTTCACTAAACGCCATGACCAATAAGATGCAGGCGGATTATCTTTCTATGAAAACCTTTACCCAAAATGCCAGTCACGAAATACAAACACCCCTGGCAATTATTCAATCTAAACTGGAATTATTGTTACAGGATAGTGCCTTAACTGAACAACAGTCAACAGTGATTACATCTGCCTTTGAAGCCACGCAACGATTGTCTAAATTAAACCAGGCATTGTTGCTGATTACAAAAATTGAAAACAATCAATTTACAGCGATTGAACCAGTGAGTATAAAATCAGTTGTTGAAAAATACCAGTCATTTTTTGCAGAACTACTGGATCAAAAAAAGATAACTGTTTCGGTAAAAACTGAGCATGACTGGCTGTTGCTACTGCACCCGATGCTGGCAGATATGCTTATCTCCAATCTTTTCGGCAATGCCATCCGTTATAACATACAACAAGGAGAAATATGTATCGACATCACTGCTAAAAGTCTTGATATGGCGAATACGAGTAACTTACCAGCTATTGACAAAACACAGCTATTTTATCGTTTTGCGAAAAAAAATACTGACATGGGTAATGGGCTGGGGTTGGCAATTGTAAAGGAAATTTGCGACGCAAACAAAATAGATATACGTTATAGCGCCAGCGATAACTTACACCGGTTTAAGTTAACCGGCAGTCAACAATAAGCCGCTATTTCAGTGCAGTTTAAAAAAGAAAAAAGTCCCGAAACTTCCGGGACTGGCAATCAATTAAATGAACTTAGTCTTTTACAGACTTTATAAACTTTCCATCTTTAGAAAAAAGCCGATCCATTCCTTTTACTTCAGCCTCGTAATTTACTTCTCCATTAGCCCTCGTAATAATTGCCGCCTCCTTAATTGCTTCTCCTTTAAAATTTTGAGCAATGTAAGCGGTAACTGTAGCGGGCAAATCAGAAACTTTTATGTCCATCTCCGTTTCTTTTTTATTGCCGTTTGATTGATACAAGGCAGACATGGTATTTCCGTTCTGTTTAAAATTCGCTTCGTAGTTTGCCTTTTCCTTTTCCCAACTTGTAGTAATTCCTGGGAAATCTTTTGCAAAAGAAGCCTTTACCGCGGCGGGGACTTTTTCTACAGCTAATTTTTGTGCGCAGGCAGTAAAACTAAAAAGAGAAACTGCCGCCAATGATGTTAAAATTGTTTTTTTCATGATGTTGTTTTTATGTGTTTTTTAATATTACATAAACCTATAACTCAATTCCGTTGGTAGTTTGAGGAATATCTTTACCGCAACTATTAATTTATTAAAGTCGGTATTTCATACATTTTTACTTGTAGGCCGGTACTAAATAACAATGATTTTTTTGCTGAAATTTAAAAAATCATCACAGCCGTTCCGGCAATAATAAGTAACGCTCCAATAGCCGATTTTACAGTAAGCGCCTCCCCTAAAAAAACCACGGATAAAATGATGGTGAGCGCTACACTTAATTTATCTACGGGTGCTACCTGTGATACTTTTCCAATTTGAAGCGCCTTAAAATAAAATATCCAGGAAAGCCCGGTTGCGATTCCCGAGATAACCAGAAAAATCAAGTTGTGTTTTGATAAGGTCGATAACCCTTTGGTTTCTCCCCTTGCCAGTACAATACCCCAGGCAACCATCAAAATAATAACGGTGCGTATTGCCGTTGCCAGGTTGGAGTTTACATTTGTGATACCGACTTTCGCAAAGATGGCCGTTAATGATGCAAACAAAGCTGATAGTAAAGCGTAGATCCACCACATAAATACATTATTTTATTGAATAAATAAATCTTTCACAAATGTTGCATAAGCAAGTATTGCAGGCTTCAATTCTAATAGCCCGGTAGCAGTAGTGCTGCCATAACAAAAGAAGCTTAATTATAATAGAAAAATCGCTCACCACATCAATCCACGAACTGGTAATTCAATTTAGATAACCTGGTTTTTCCGATGTATTAATCTTAAAAAAGAAGGCAATACAATCAGCAACAAAGGCAATGCCACACACAAACCACCAATTACGGCAATGGCCAAAGGTTGGTGTAATTGCGCACCCCCGCCAATCCCCATGGCCAGCGGCAACAAGGCGATGATAGCTGCGCTGGCCGTCATTAATTTAGGCCTTAACCTTGCCGCAATGGCAAATACAATGCTTTCTTCCGTATTCATTGTGCCGGTAGCCTGCACAAATTGCTGGTAAGTAAAAATAGCGTTCTCGCCAATGATGCCCACTATCATAATAATACCTGTGTAACTACCTACATTCAGCGGTGTATTGGTAAGGTACAGCGCCAGCAGACAACCCGCCACGCCCAGTACAGCTAAAAAAATTATTATAAAAGAAACAATAAAGTCCCTGAACAATACCAGCAACACAATAAACACCAGCAGGCAGGCGGTTAATAAAATAATCAACAACTCGCTGAACGCTTTTTGTTGTTCTGCATAAGAACCTCCATACTCAATGTGATATCCCTGTGGCAAAGCCAGTTGCTTCCGGATAGACTGTTGAATTTCTTTTAATGTACTGCCTAAGTCACGGTTTTCCAACCTGGCGGTAATAACGCCAATCATTTTTTGGTTTTCCCTTTCTATCTCTGCAACGCCTTTTTCTATATGGATAGTGGCCACTGTACTGATGGGTTGCAGCGATCCGTTGGGCAATAAAATATTACCCGCATTTAAAGAAGTTACGGTGGTACGAATCGCATTGGGATAAAGCATACGGATATTGACGAGTTGTTCTTTTTCCATCACAGTACTAATTACATTTCCTTCCAGTTGTGTTTGTAACTGAAACTGGAAATCGGTAGGCGTAATACCAAATTGTGCCAGCCTGGCAACATTGGGCTGTACCATCACTTGCGGTCCTGCAATCACAATTCCATCAAATACATCGGCCGTACCTTTTACGCCTCTTACAATGTTTGCTACTTGTTGAGATAGCAGTTCAAGTGTTTGCCGGTTATCGCCATACACTTTTATTTCTACCGGCTGAACGCTGGTCATCAGGTCGCCGAGCATATCTCCAATCACCTGGCCAAAGTCTACTTTTAATTGCGGCAATGTGGCTTCAATTTTTTTTCGTAATGCTGCAGATACATCATCCGTAGTTTTACCCCGTTTCTTTTTTAATTGTATCAGGTAGTCGCCCCGGTTGGGCTCCGTAATAAAAAACCCCATTTGCGTACCAAGCCGGCGGCTGTAATTGGCTACTTCGGGTTGCTGTTGAATAATATGATCTACCTCTTTCAACATGCGGTCTGTTTCTTCCAGTGTTGTACCCGGGGGGCTATTAAAATCCAGTACAATTCCACCCTCATCCATTTCAGGAAGAAAGCCTGAAGGCAGTTTACCTGGTAAAAGATAAATTAATACACCGCAGGCGAGCGCAAATAAACTACCGATCCAGCTATGGCGTACGAAGAAGCGTATCCAACCGCCCCCTTCTTTTCTTTTACTATCTTTTACAGGGATAACTTTTTTAAAAGGCTGATCTTTTGAACTAAATAATAAAAACAATGCCGGCAGCACAAGCCAGGTAATAAAAAAAGAAACGGTCAAGGTAATGATCATGGTAAAAGCCAGCACTTTAAAATATGCGCCGGCAACACCACTCATCAAAATAAAAGGAATAAAAATTACGATCGTGCTAAGGGAAGAACCCACCATTGCAGGAAACAAATAATGAATGGCTTTGGCAACTACCAGGGACATGGGCTCGTCGGGGTGTTCTTCATGGCTGCGGTGTATTTGCTCAATTACAATTACGGCATCATCAATCATTAAGCCTATGGCCGCGGCAATTGCACCAAGCGTCATAATATTAAAAGTATACCCAACAGCATACAGTAAAACCAGCGTCAGCGCCAATGTAGAGGGAATAGTAAGCAATAATACCAAACTCGATTTAAGGGATCTTAAAAAAACTACCACTACTATAATAGCCAGTATGATACCGATCCATAACACGTCTTTAATACTTTGTACACTATCCTGTACAAAATCGGCCTGCAGGTAATACGGCCTTATCTTTATGTCTTTAGGTAAAATATTTTCAAGTTCCTTTACCTTCTTCAACACGCCGTTGTTCACATCAACAAGATTGGCGGAAGGTTGCTTTATCACGGCAATCAATGGCACATCTTTTCCATTGGCGTTAATTTTAATATACTCTTTCATTTCAGCAATCCGCACCGTTGCCACATCTTTCAGCAACACGATTCTTTTGGCAGAATTCAGCACAATCAGGTTTTCCAATTCGGTTTTCCCATTTACGGCATTGTCTGTAAGCGTAAGGTATAACCGATTATAATCGCTGATATACCCGTTAGATTGTAATACATTTGACTGCCCCACCACAGTAGCTATTTGCTGCGGCGTAATGCCCGCCTGTGTAAGTTTATCAGGGTTTAATATTAACTGGTATTCTTTTGTTTTGCCGCCGATTACCGCGATATCTGCAACGCCTGGGGTTGCCGCCAAAAAAGGTTTTATCTGTAGTTGTGCTATTTTTTTAAGTTCAATCTGGCTGCGGTTGCTTTCCACTGAAAAACCCATCACCGGTAAAATAGAAGGGTTCATTTTTTCAACGTTTATTTGGGTACCCGTTAACAGGTTACCCCTTATTTCATTGATCAGCGATTCCATTTGCAGTTTGGCCAGGTCTACATTAGCATTCCATTTTAAGAAAACAGAAATTTCGCAGCTTCCCCTGGAAGTGGTGCTTCGGATATAATCCAGTCCTTCAGTTCGTTTTATAATGTTCTCCAGCGGAATGGTAACGGTTGTCATCATCTTATCTACAGGCTGCTGGCCTGCATCTGCTATCACTTTTAACTTGGGAAAAGTGATGTCAGGAAAAAGGCCCGTTTTTAAATTGGAGTAGCTGTAAATACCCGCCAGTATCAGCAAAACAGCCAATGCCAGTAAAGGCCTTTTATAATGTGTGTGAAATTGTCTCATTTTATTTTTATATGCAGTGGCAGCTATAAGCCGGGCTTTCCAATGTAAGAATTTTTAATTGTCCATGCTAAAACCCCGGCAATGTGCAACAGTTGTGGCGACGCTCCCTTGTACATTTTATCTCTTTGGAACGACTCCTGATTGTTGATTACTTTTCAACACTTACCAGCGCCGAATCGGCCAACCCATATCCTCCTTTTACAATTATTTTATCGCTGGCTGTTATACCCGATTCAACTTCTTTTAAAGAATCATTTTGAGACCCAACAGTAACAGGTATCCGCAATGCCAAAGAATCATTTACCAGTTTCATCACCCAAAACTCATCCTGTGTTTCATTGGTTTGGATCGCGGTAAGTGGCAGGCAAAGGGCGTTTAATTTTTGCTTCATGGGTATCCTTACCAACAGGTTCATGTTTTCAGGCAACTGGTCACTCGCAGGCAGGTGAATAAAATACTGCTGGGTCTGAGAAGCGGCATCAATTACAGGAACGCTTAATGTAATGGCGGTATTTATTTTTTTGCCATCGGGCAATACTACCTGGCAGCTGCGGCCATTGTAAACAAACGCATGGTATTCGTACGGCACGTTTACAGCAAGTACCAGTGAAGAAGGAATAGTAACCGTGGCGATGACATCCCCTTCATTCACAAAATCGCCGGCAATATAATTTACTGCCGTTATAAACCCGGCTGCACTGGTAGTAATTTTTATAGGTTGTTGAAATTGTTTAAGCGAGGGCTCCCGCAGGTCAATACTTTTTAACGCATCCTGTTCTTTTGTTTTAATGGAACAAAAGACCGAACCAGATGCAATACGATCGCCTACTTTCCAGGGTATTTGAATAATATATCCTGCAATATTGGCCCTTACCACTACTTTTTTTTGAAAAACCGTATTGCCGTTCAATTCCAAAAAATCGGTAAGCGATTGCCTGGTAGGCTGTACAATCGTAACAGCTGTTTTAATGGGCACCGTAGCTTCCTCAGCAGCCATTTCCTTTTGTTTACAGGACGCCGGCAGCAATATTATTGCAAATAAAATTATCCGGTAATTTTGTATTAGTTGCATCCGCCAAATGGTTTTACCAGTTATAATAATTGTATTGATTGGTGTATAACAAAACATTGGTTGTTGCCAGCGCTTTATTTTTTTGTGTGATAGCATAGTCCTGTAAAGCGTTGATATAATCCATTACAGATACCTGACCCTTAATTACTTTATCCTTAATGATATCAAGCAATAATTCCTGCTTTTGTATTTGCTGATCAAGCAATGTAAGCGTTTGTTGCCATTGTATTATTTGTTGCTTTGCATTGCGCAAATTATTCTGCT
This sequence comes from Ferruginibacter sp., assembly GCA_025362765.1. Classification (GTDB taxonomy): domain Bacteria; phylum Bacteroidota; class Bacteroidia; order Chitinophagales; family Chitinophagaceae; genus Ferruginibacter. The sequence continues at coordinate 8,529 of JANYFI010000353.1, forward strand.
GAAGCAAAGCGGCACTGTTTCGGTACCCCTGCAGGTTTTGCAGCAATATACTATTTTGCCGCTCATTTAATTTTCGTTGCCTGCCGTCGTAAATAGGCACTACCAAATGCACGCCCGCATTTAAACCTGCATTGTGCGGAAGGTTGGCAATGTCTGATGAATAAATACCAGTAGAGCCTTGTGCACTTAGCTGCGTTTTGTATTTTAGGTTAAACACATTTTGCTGAGCTGCCAGGTTCAGGCTGTCCAGCCTGAATTTTTGAGCATAATAATACATTCCCGGTGATGGCTGCAATGTTATTTCAGGGGGTGCTAATTCAAAAATGGCAGTATCAGCAATTGCTGTAAGATTTTTCAGCAATCCGATACCGTTGGTGTAAGCAAATTGCAACTGCAGCAGATCATTGCGGCTGGTAGTTTGCTGAATATCCAGCAACAAATAATCGTTTTGTTGCAGCAGTCCCTGTTTTACCAAGGCCGTTACGAACGGTTTTCTCGACTCCAGCTGGTCAATAATTTTCTGTAGGTAATCGGTTTGCTGCTTAAACTGGTAAGTAATGATGTATTGATCAAGAATGGCTTTTTTTAAATCCTGCTCCAGTTGCTTCCGGCTTACAGCCGAAATTTCACTTTGTATTTTATTTTGCTCGTACAAAGGTTTTACCAGTGCGTTGTTGAAAATAGGTATGGCCACATTTAATTGCCCTGCATATAAGCCCCCATTGCTCAGAGCAGCATCGTATCCAAACGCTTTAGGCGATGGGTTAGGTGTAATACTTATTACCCTGCCATTGTTAAAAAAGAAGGGCGAAAATATATAGTCTGCCGTAAAATTTACCTGGGGCTTTTTAGTTTGAGCCCTAATAATTTCCTGCTGGATATTGAAAAACTGTTGTAGGTTGGTGTTTTCTGTAAGCGCCGGATTATTTTTTAATCCCTCACCAATAAAGTAAGCGGCATTTTTATATTGAGCCAGGCAGAAAAAAGGCAACAAAAAAAACAGGGGTAACAGCAATAGTTTAGACATCAATATTGATAATTTATTTTTCGATTACAATTAATTCATACAACCTTTTCAATAAACAATTACCGGCTGCATCCCAACAATCAATTACCCAACTCTTTGCAATATTAATTATCAATTTTGAAGATATTCTGATTTGTTATTCTTGCTCTTTATTTTTTTTTCTCAGACTACCTGGTTGATGCAAAAAAATCATTCCGTATTATTCAACCGCCATAGACGCTAAAATGGCCCGCTTGTCAGCAGGCCACTACAATTATTTGATGCATTTGATTGTGTTCAAATATTCTATGCGGTTTGATTTCTTAAATCTTTGATTTCGTCGTGCGCCCTCCGCAGTAATTCCTTTTGATCCCGTATCGTTTCTCTTAAAAACTGGGGCAAATGCTCTTCACCCAATGCATCGCTGTAAGCTCTTTGTGCGGCATCTTCTCCTGCTTCGCAGTTAGCCAAAATCATATCGCTGTCGTGACCTGTAAAAATGGCCTTTACGTCCATCCACGCCCGGTAAATTTTTCCGCTTGCCATGGTGCCTTCTGCCATTGGAGCACCTAACACCTGTACTTCTCTCCCCAGTTCATTGCGCAATTCACGGCTTTTATCAATCATCTTTTCAAACATTCTTGCAAGGTCTGCATCGTCACCTTTTAATTCTTCAATTGCTTTTTCGTATCCTTCAATACGGTCGCTGTTGATCATAATCAGCTCATTCAGCGTTTCTATTGTTGCTTGTTTATTTTCCATAATTATTTTTTTAATGATAGATAAAATTCCATGCCAGTCTCATTACCGCAAAATAAATGAAGTCCTGATTTTACAATAGAAGATAGTAAGACAATTATCCAATCCCCTTACGTTGAAGATATTTGGAAACAATGGATCAACATTTAAAGTATTTATGAGACAGCATTTCACAAAAACGCCTATATTTGCACCCCGAAATGTCGGGGGTATCTGCCACGGCGGATGGTTAGAGCATCGTATTCATATCCGCCGCGGCGGACGGCAGTTCAAGTCTGCATAAAAACTTGAAAAAATATTTGTCGGGGTAGCTCAGCTGGTTAGAGCATCGGATTCATAACCCGAAGGTCGGCAGTTCAAGTCTGCTTCCCGATACTAAGCCCCT
>JANYFI010000419.1 GCA_025362765.1 Ferruginibacter sp.
TCACCAAAGCCTCTTTCGAATTTTTTATGAGGTTTAGCAATACCATTGACAGTTGGTCGCCATCTGCAATAATTATATTTTCTGTGCCGGTATGCTTGTAGCTAAAATCAATTCCTGCCAAGTCAATTTCTTTTTCAACAAGCACCATCACCCGCTGAATTAATTGTTCAACATTAATTTCATTTAAAACTGGTTGTGGTATGGTTGTAAAACTTCTGTAAGCATCTACAAAATTTATTACGCCAATGCCACGGCTTTCCAATGTTTCCAGGGCTTCCTGCAAGTCTTCACGGGCGCCGTTGTCATTTGCATTGGCAGGTAGTTCTGTATCTACTATATGTTTCATGGTGCCAATAAGCGACAAAATGGGCGTGAGCGAATTCATAATTTCATGGCGTAAAACCCTCGTTAAATTTTGCCACGATTCTACTTCTTTTTGTTGCAGCTCTGGCTGTATGTTATGCAGCGACACCAGGCTTTTAACCTGCCCCCCTAAACGGATACTAATAATATTTACAGATAATTGAAGCCCGCCAATAGACTCATATAAAAAGTGCTTATCAGTTACATTGCTTAATTTTTCAGCCAGCTCCGCATGGTTTATTTTAAGCTCTGAAATATTTTTCAGCCGGTAAAAACCAAGTAGTTTACAAGCCGCTGTGTTGCTCAATTCTATCCTCCCAAAGGGGTCAAAAAGTAAAAGGCCTGTCTGTACATTTTGTATAATTGTGTTCACTAAGTGAAGGCTAGCCTCATTTTCCGCCCTTACCTTCCTAAATGCCCCAAGCACTTTATTAAACTCTTTATTTAAATCCTGAAAACTTTTTCCGTACGTATTGTCGCTTGAAAAACGAATAGTAAAATCGTCGTATTGGATAGAGTCAAAAAAACGTGCAAGCTTTCTGTTGGTGGAATTAGCGTATTGAAAAAGGTTGATGCCCCTGTAAACTATCATCGAAAAAACAAGCAAGCTAAACAACCAGTAAACGGTAGCCTCTTTTGTTTGCACAATTGTTAACACACAAAATGCCAAGGCGGCCGCCAGTAAAATAATAGCGGCAATCCTCCAAATTAGGCCAATGGCAAATCTTTTAAAAATCATTTATAAAAGTTGAATATTTTCTGTAAAAAATAGTTTTATTTAAGGAAATAATAAAAAGCTAAATAGCATATTTCTCCAGCCGACGGTAAAGCGATGCCCTCGTCAAACCCAGTTCCCTTGCGGTTTCTGTAATGTTGCCATTGTATTTTCGCAAAGCTTTTTTTATCAGCAGCACTTCCATTTCTTCCAGTTGCAAAGTTTCTGGCGCTGCCGCATCGCTTGCATTTAAACGTAAGCCAGTAAAATCTTCGGGCTGTAAAATAGCAGATTGTGATAGTATCACCGCACGTTCCAACGCATGCTGCAATTCCCTTACGTTGCCTGGCCAGGCATATTTTTGCAGCAGCTTAATTACCGTGCTGCTCAATGCCGCAACAGTGCGGTTATATTTTTTTGCATACACGTGCAAAAAATAATCGGCCAGCAATGGTATGTCTTCTTTGCGTTCCCGCAGCGCCGGTATTTGTATTTCAATGGTATTTATGCGGTATAATAAATCTTGCCGAAAAGTGTTTTCGTTCACCATATTATACACCGCTTTATTGGTGGCACATACAAGGCGCACATCAATGGCTTTTACTTTATTGCTGCCTACTTTTGTTATGTTCCTATTTTGCAAAACAGTTAATAATTTTGCCTGCATCGGTAACGAAATATTACCAACTTCATCAAGGAAAATTGTGCCGCCATCTGCCTCTTCCAGTTTGCCCGTCCTGTCTTCACGTGCATCTGTAAACGAACCTTTTACATGCCCAAATAATTCACTTTCAAATAACGGTTCGGAAATAGCGCCAAGGTCAACCGATACAAAAGTTTTTTCTTTTCTTAACGATTGCTGGTGTATTATTTTAGCCACTAAGTCTTTACCAGTACCGTTTTCACCCAATATCAATACATTGGCATCCGTACCAGCAACCCTTTCA
>JANYFI010000439.1 GCA_025362765.1 Ferruginibacter sp.
AGAAAAAGCATGGAGGCATATTTTCCAAACAACGGTTCAATTGCTTTGGCCATATCCGTAGCGCTGTTCACTTTAATATTTTGTGGATGTAACACAACCGCGGCACAAATTAAAACGATGGCCGTCATTAAGCCGAGTATAAAAATGCCGGTAAAACTTTTATCTTTTATTGTTGTGCCTGCAGGCAACAATCGTTTTCTTTCCTGTATCAAATAGGTTTGATAAAAAGCAGCTACGATAGAAAAACAGGACGCAATAAATGCAGTAACCAACCCCAATGAACCGCCCGGAACAGATGGCACAAAACCTGCCGCTACTGCTGGTACATTTGGATTTGATAAAACCAGGGTGGTAACAAATGCAAGCAGCATTAAAAAAATTAAACCAATCATTACTTTCTCCAGCACCTTATAAAAACTTCTTAAAAAAAGTAATCCTATAGCGATAAGATTAAAAATAACAATCCATTGTTTGCTGGCGGTATGTGTTAATTCTCCGAGTGCAATGCCGATGCCAATAGAGTTGCCTGCCTGGAAAGATGCGGTTACTAAAAACACACCAATGCCAATTGCAATAGCGGTTTTGTTGCCCCATTTCTGCCTGATGGTACCCAGCAATGATTGACTGGTTGCAATACCAATGCGTGCAGCCATTGACGTAAAAACCGACATGAAAAATATAGCAATCACCACTACCCAAAGCAATGCAAAACCGTACTCTGCCCCCAGCTTGGAGGCGATGGTTATTTTACTTGGCCCAAAAACCAATGCGGCAGTAATAATTCCTGGACCTAATGACTGCAACCAGTTTTTAATTCGGCTTTTATCCACTGACATAGTTGTGTTGTATTAAATGTACTTACTAAATTAGCATCCGTTTGTTTTACCAGGTGCCAGCCAAATTTGTCATTATTGAATACAATAGGATACTGAATATAGCAACAAAGACCCCTGCTACCGGGCCTTTGTTCATTACCAAAAACGACTGCTATTTAAAAAATACAACTTCGGTACTTAATTATTTACTCCAACTTTTAAATCAATTTGTTCCTTGTAATTATTTATTTCTTTTTTGCGAAATACCATTTCTCCGGATTGCTATAATAAATTTTGTCAATCACAGTTTTGGGAAGTTGTAACCCTTTAAATTTTTTATTTACAAAAGGAGATTGCAAACTATCGCCGGAAGTAAGGTATCTCCAGTCTCTCAGCCAAAGTTCGTGGGCATGTTTTTGTAGCTCTTCCGGATTCAATGATTTATTGTCTTCAATATCGGTTCCGTACATGATCCTGTCCTGGTATTTTATAAAAAAATCATGCACTTTCCACCAGTTTTGGATTGACTGATATTGCAATTGTCCAAACCGTTCGGCTGGCTCTACAGACATGTTAGGAAACTTATCCAGCCTTTTGGCAATCTCAGCTACATCCCATTCCATGCTTCCAAGATGAGCCCCTATAAATCTTAATTTCGGATGCTTTTCAAGCAGGCGATCCCGTGATTGAATGATGGTGTCGTATGAAGGAAATTCAGGGTGCAGAAACATGTGGTATTCTGGGTGGCCAGTAAAATAATCCCTGTCATTATTAGTGGTCATCTGGTCAAGTGGAAGCCAGCAATTTTTAGGTTCTCCAATATGACCGATAACAGGTATATTATTTTGTTCTAAGTAATTAAAGATGGGATCAAAGATCGGATTGTCAATCATTATAAAATTACTATCCTTATCCTTAATAGTCATCCCGATATTTTTCCATACTTTAATGCCAAGTGCTCCGCTGTCGAAAGATTTTTTTAAGTAGCTAAGCTGCCGGTCACTCCAGCCAGGTTCATTGATGGTGGCCGTTTCAAAAGCTGTTACATAAAAAATATTATCCGGAAAATTTTGACGCAATTGTAAAACATAACTCTGCTGGCTGTCAATCAATGGGTAATCGGGCACTTCGGAATTAAGACTTACCAAAATAAAATTATCATCTTTTGCTTGTTGCACCAATGCCGGGCGTGCAATAAGTGCATGGGCATGGATGTCCATTTTTTTTACGCCTGCAAAGTCTTCCATGGAATAATACTGGTTGTTATCATTTCCATGACATCCCAACAGAATAAATATTACCGCAGCCAGTAATAATAAATTAGAGGATGGTTTATTTTTAGCAGTGTATAATTTCATAATAAAATATTAGTTATTGAGCAATACCGTGTTTTCAATCTGAATGGCCAGTAATTTATCTTTCACAATATCTGTTACAGAATTGGTTGCATAAGGAAATACTTTACGCAAATCAATTTCGTCTTCATTCAGCAACCTGTTTTTCAAGGTTTTCATAAAAATATTTTTGATCTCTGTCGCTAAATTTATTTTACAAATCCCTCTTTTAACCGCTTCTCTCAACACGTCATGCGGAATGCCGGAACCTCCATGCAATACCAATGCAGCATCCGTTGCATTCCTTATTTCAGTAAGCCGGTCAAGATCAAGCTTTGGTTCATCTTTATAAAAACCATGTGCCGATCCAATGGCAACTGCCAGCGCATTTACGCCTGTTGCTTCTACAAAACGTTTGGCATCTTTCGCTTCTGTAAAACCAACCTTCGCAGTATTTTGACCCAATTTAGGAATATACCCAAGTTCTGCTTCCACATTGGCTCCATATTTTTCTGCCAGCTTTACCACAGCTTTTGTAACCCTCACATTTTCTTCAAACGACTGCTCGCTGGCATCAATCATAACAGAACTAAAACCAGCATCCAGGCAGCTTGCTGCAAGGTCGTAAGAGTCACCATGATCAAGATGTATCCAGCCTTCAACCTCATGATATTGTAACATGGATTCCGCAAGCCCTACCGCCACAGAAAGCCCCATATAATCTATACTGCTTTTAGTCAGTTGAAGTATGATTGGTTTGTTTACAGCAGCGGCTGCTTCAACAACTCCTTTCAGTGTTTCAAAATTGTAAAAGTTTGTAGCAAGCAAGGTTTTTTTTTGCTGCTGCAATTCTTTAAATTTTTCCTGTAGCGAAATTTTATTCTTCATAGCCAAATTTTTCTTTTGCAATTTTCATGGTTTCGGCATAGTTTAAAAACGCAGTAGTGCCACCAGCTGCGGTGGTAGAAATGGCGCCAATAAGGTTACCAAATACCTGGCAATCTTCATGAGCCATCCCTTGTATAAATTTGAAAACAAAGCCGGCATTAAAGCTATCGCCCGCCCCAATTGCATCCACCACGGCATCATTCAGGAAAGATTTGCGATGAACAACTTTACTATCGTAGCACAGCAACGATCCCTGTTTACCTTGTTTTACCAATATTATTTTTGCATACCCGGCAAGTGTTTGCAATGCATCGTCAATAGAATCCCTGCCGGTTAAATGCAACAATTCCAATTCATTCGGCAGAAATATATCTACGTATGGCAATACTTTTTTGAAATCGAAATCCCATTTTTCTGCCGGATCCCATTGCATATCCAGGGAAGTAGTTAACCCGGCTTCCTTAGCTCTTTTAAATAAAATATCGAGGTGGTTTTTAAACCCTGGTTGCAGAAAATATGAAGAAAAATGAAGGTGCCTGGCACTACTTAATATTTCGTTTGTAATGTCATTTATTCCTAAATGTTTCATTGCACCCTGGTGAGTAACCATTGCCCGGTCTTCGCCAAAATTAAGAATAATGGTAGCTCCGGTTTTTAAATCATCGCTCTCAATCAAGAGCGAAGTATTCACTCCTTTTTCATTCAACTGATCTTTACAAAAGCCGCCAAAAATATCGGTTCCAATTTTTCCTATAAATGAAACCTTCATGCCCAGGCTGCTTAAATTACTTGCAAAAATTGCGGATGAACTTCCTAAAGTAAGCGACATTTCATCAGCCAGTTTTTCCTTTCCTTTTTCTGGAAAAGATTCAACCTGGTTCAATATCAAATCCACATTGAGTTCGCCAACTACGATAACGTCATTTGTTTTTATCATTACTCTACTTCGATTTATTGTTAGAATTCAAGCTTTGTAAATGCTTCCTTTTAATACGGCATCCGCCGTTGTAGAATAACGTAATCCATTAGTATGGATAAATAGTTACTCCCTGAACAACCCGGTGAATGCCTCCGTTTCTGGAAGGAGAATCAGGTGTTAAACCGATGGCCAATGATTTATAAAAACCCAATAGCTGTGCAGGAAGAATGCTGCAGATTGAAAAGAAATCATCCGGCATTTCATTGCTGTTACCGGAAGCTGGAATGGCTAAATTGAGGTTAAGACTTTTTAATGCTGCTGAAGATTGACCAATGCCAATACTATACATAAAATCTTCGGTTTGATTAATGGATGCTACCAGGTCAACTTCATATTTATATACATACGGATCGTTTGAAAATAAATAAATAAGCAGGGTTGAATGATCTATGATAGCTTTAGGCCCGTGGCGAAAACCCAGGAAAGAATCATACTGGCACATGATATTACCATCAGTAAGTTCAATCACTTTTAAATGAGATTCTTTTGCGGTTCCTTTAACCGGACCTGAACCGAGAAATACGATTCGTTTAAAATCAAGCTCTGCCACTTCCTCCAATTCCGTGGTATACTTTTCAATAATATTTTTTCCAAAGTCAACCATGCTCTTAACATGCTCCTCATTTTTTTCAATATTATTAATAGCAGAAATCAACAATCCTGCAAGGGTCATCGAAGTAAAAGAACTGGTCATCGCCAAAGCCTGGTCATTGGTTTCTTCCGGCAATAAAAAAGTAAAGGCGTTGCTTTTTTTGCTGGCCATCGAAGCCAATTTACCCTCGGGGTTACAGGTAATTACCAGGTGATAAATAATATCCGTTAGTTTTTCTGCCAATTCAAAAGTTGCCACGCTTTCCGGGCTGTCTCCCGATCTTGCAAAGGATACCATTAAAGTTGGGGTTGCCTTTTCGAAAAAGTCGCCGGGATGTGTTACTAAATCTGTAGTAGGAATTGCCTTTACCAGTATGCCGGTATTTTTATGAAAAGCAGACTGAAGTATTTCGCCAATAAATGCTGAAGACCCTGCGCCGGTCAATATAATTTGTAAATTATTAATGGCATAAATACCCGCTAAAAAAGAAGTGATGGCATCTTTTTCATCTAAAATTGATTCATACGTCTCCATCCATAATTTAGGCTGGCTTGAAACTTCTTTGGCCATATAGCTCGTCCCCGTCATAAAATCAGTTTAAGTTTTTTATAATTAGCTGTGTTTTATTTTCATTTCGTAACAAAGCTAATTATTTATTTTATGTTTCGTAAATTTATTTTCTTTAATTCCTTGCTTTAAACTAACAAAAGGTTTTATTTCAACTTATTCCTTTCTTTTTAAAAGATAAAACACCAGTTATCATTTTTCTTTTGATAATTTCTTCAACAACCATTTAATTCCTTTGTATTAATCGGCTAAAAAGAAAATAGCTGCAACTGCCAATACCATTCCTACGAGGATGATGCTGTGAGGAAAAACGCCATACATAATAAGTGAGAGTATAATAGTAATAACCGGGGCGCCTGCATTTGTTAAAGGGCTTACTATAATTGCCCGCCCGTAACGAAATGCGTACACTATAAATAATGCCCCGATGGCATTGAGCAGTTGAATACCTGCTGCCAGGTAAGGCCCTTTAAAACTCCAGTTGATGGGTTGCCCGAACTCTGTCATTAGTAAGGCGACAGGGATTAAAGCCAGTCCCGAAATCATCATGTAAAAGAAGATGCTTTCCGCCAGCATGTGGTTGTTAGCCACCTTCATGCAGTAAGCCTGTATACCCCAAAGTAAAAAGACAGCCAGGGCAAGAAATAGCCATAAAAATCCAAATTTTTGGCCGTTGGCCGCAGGCTGATAAGAGAGCAGCGGTATTGCGATCAGTGCGATTACAATACCAATCCAGGACCTGACAGAAGCCTTTTCCTTTAAAATTAGTATGGAAAGCAGTATGGTAACCAGTGGAGATAAAGACACAATGGGAAAGACCAGGTAAGCAGGCCCCGTTCTAAGCGCCTGGAACAAAATTAATTGCCCGGCGGAGCCCGAGATTCCGATCAATAAACCATGAAAGATGGCCTTTTTATTGGTCTCTAATTTCCATTGTATTCGGTTGAGTGCTATTACTGCGGGAATGATCATGGTTAGCGCCCACACTACATATCCCAATGTTGCCGGGAATCCATTTTTTTCAGGTATTTCAATAAAGGCACCCCATACACCCCAGGAAATAGTAGTAATTAATGCAAAGGCAAGCCAAGGTTTTATCTTCATAACGGAAAGATATGTAATAAAATATAGGTTTTGAAAATTTTAAGTAAATAAAATAAGTAAAATAAAAATAAAAAATAATGATAAGAAAAATATTTTGAGAATTTAGGGTATTTTTGAAACCTGTTGCAAATAAGAGGAAAATTGTTTGTTATAAATGATCGCTTAAGTTGCGTGAAGCCGTTAAGACGTTCTATGGTTTAATTTTATAAGAACTTAACGGTGATTCCCTTTTTGTATTAACCTGTTTACAAATTGAATGACGAAAACATACAACCTTTATGAAGATTACCAAGACCGAAATTTATAAATTCAGCATTCCGATGCATCCTTTTACCATCGCCACCGGTACGATGGATTTTGCCCAGAATATTTTCATCCGGGTACATACGGATGCAGGGTATTATGGAGTGGGTGAATGCTCCGCTTTTCCAATGATTGTGGGAGAAACTCAGGCAACCTGCTTTGAAATGGCAAAAGATTTTGCAGCCATCTGGAAAGGGAAGAACGCATTGGATATTGAGGCAAGGATGAATGAACTGCATGCTTTCACCGCTTTTAATGCTACCATAAAAAGTGCATTTGACATGGCCTTATATGACCTTGCCGCAAAGCAGGCAGCCATGCCCCTATATCAATTTTTAGGCGGAGGCAAAAAAGAAATGGAAACAGATTTTACCATCGGCATTGGCACACCAGCTGGTATGGCGGCAACAGCATTGGATTATAAAAAACAGGGTGTACGGATCATAAAAATAAAACTGGGTAAAAAAGGAGCAGAAGATATTGAACGGATAAAACAGATTCGCTCAGCCATTGGAGATGATTTGTTATTACGCATAGATGCCAACCAGGGATGGAGTTTTGAAACTGCCGTGATGGTACTACAGGCAATCGGCCAATACAATATTCAGTTTTGCGAGCAACCCATGCGACATTGGGATGACGACAAATTACCGGCGCTGAGAAAATTATCTCCTATAAAAATAATGGCGGATGAAAGTGTATTCAACCATCATGATGCCGAACGGTTGATCAGGGCCGGAGCCTGTGATTATGTAAATATTAAATTTGCAAAATCAAGCGGTATACTGGAAGCAAAAAAAATCAATGCAGTGTGCGAACAACACCAGGTTCCCTGCATGATGGGTGGCATGCTCGAAAGCAGGATCGGATTAACAGCCTTTGCCCATTTTGCGCTGGCTCATGACAATATCATATTTTATGACATGGATACCTTTATGCTCGGGCATAAACTTGATCCGGTAAAAGGTGGACTCCAATACCATGGCTTCATTCCTGCTATTCCAGATACGCCGGGTATTGGCGCAGATGCTGACGATGACTATTTAAGTGGACTTGAAAAAATTATTATTTAATAAAACGTTTTCTTAAAAAAAAGAAATCAGACAACTGATTAAATTGAAAGTACACAACTGTATTCTTTAAGGAGAAAGGCATAAAATAAAAATTTAATTCCTCAAGCGCTTCACGGCAATATATGCCATCAATCCTGTACTGATGGCCAGCGCATTTTCATCAATATTAAATGTGGCAGTATGTAAAGAAGAAGTAATTCCTTTTGCTTTATTACCTGCACCCAACATATAAAAACAGGAGTCGGCCAATTGTGAATAGTATGCAAAGTCTTCTGATGCCATCCAGATATCGAGGTCAATCATATTTTCTTTACCAAGATACTCCTGTGCATATTCATATACCTGGCCGGTAAGTTTTTCTTCGTTTATTAAAAATGGATACCCCGGTACAATGTCAACAACACAACTGCCACCCATGCTTTCAGCAATGCCTGCTGCCATTTTCTTCATCTGCTCCAATGCTTTGCTGCGCCAGCTTTCATTTAATGTACGAAATGTGCCTTCCATATAAACTTTATCCGGAATTACATTGGTAGATCCATCGGCCAGTAATTTACCAAAGGATAAAACGCTGGCTGTTGTTGGGTTGGCCATCCGGCTTACTACCTGCTGCAATGCAATAATAATGTGAGATGCTATTAATACCGGATCAATATTTTCATGCGGCTGAGCGCCATGCCCGCCTTTGCCCTGCACCGTAATATATAAATCATCTTTGGATGCCATGTACTTTCCTTTACGCATACCAACTTTTCCGGTTTCCATTGTGGGCATCACATGTTGCCCAATTACTGCTACAGGTTTGGGATTTTCTAAAACACCTTCTTTAATCATCAGGCTGGCGCCACCGGGTAATACTTCTTCACCTGGTTGAAATATCAATTTTACCGTGCCGCCAAATTTGCTTTTTAAAGATTGTAAAATCATGGCGGTTCCCAATAAAGAAGCCGTGTGTGCATCATGTCCACAGGCATGCATTACCCCGGTATTGGCAGAGGCGTATTCCACCTGATTTTGTTCAGTAATGGGCAACGCATCCATATCTGCACGCAGGGCTATTATTTCTGTAGATGGCTGATCCCCGGTTATTATTGCCACAATACCAGTTGTTGCCATTGGCTGAAAAGCAATCCCCATTTCATTGAGCCTTGCTTTTATAAATTCCGATGTTTTAAATTCTTTAAATGATAATTCGGGATTACTATGCAACTGTCTTCTGTTGGCTACTGTGCCTTCAAATATATCATGTGCTAATTTTTTAATTTCGGCTTGCAGCATAACTGGTTTACATTTTTATTAGTGATTCAATACCGCAACTTCCTACATTGATTGCTGTATAAAATTGTTAACAAACGCATCATCTGTAAATGGTACATACATTTTATATATCCTGTCAATATCTTCGGCCTGCCCCGGTGATAGTTTTTCTTCCTTGCTTAAACACCAGGTGCCGTCCCTCAATCCCTGCCGCCGCAACACTTCATGTATCCCCGCAATGCAACCTTTAAAAGAATTAGCCGCATCAAAAATTACCGCATTCATATCTGTAACCGCAATGCCTTTTGCTAATAATTTTTCAGCGCCTGCGTAATCATTGGCAATACAATTTTTAACTTCATTCAAAAGTTGTACGGCTCCGGTAGTCCATACTGCCCAATGCCCGAGCAGGCCGCCAACAAATCTTTTTTCTATCAGTTGGTTGTCAATTGTAAAACGATAAGGCGTTAATAAATCGGCCACAATATTATCATCGTTGCCGGTGTACAATGCGATTTCGTCTCGGCGAAAAGAATCGCACACAGCCCTTACCACATCCAGAGTTTGATACCTGTTGAATGCCGCTACTTTTATTCCCTCTACATTGGGAATTTCAGCAAATGCCCGCCAAAAATCATAACTCAATATTCGGCCGCCCACCGCAGGCTGAAGGTAAAAACCAAATACAGGAATTATTTTTGAAACCGCTTCAATGCGTTTAATTAATTCAGCTTCTGAATATGTTGATAAGCCGCCCATGCTTACCAGGCCGAGATGATAGCCATATTTCACTGCCAGTTCAGCTTCCTTAATAGCTTGTTCAGCAGGGCCGCAAATACCGGCAACTTTTATAAATGGATGGGTTAATGCTGCCTTGTCAATTTCTTCGGCAGCCATTCTCAATACGGGTTCCAGCAGGTTTATTTCAGGCTTTCTTATTTCAAACTGTGTGGTATGCACACCTACTGCCACTCCCCCTGCACCGCTTGCCATGTAATACTTTGTCAGCAATCGTTGCTTATTTTCATCTATCGACATATCCTGGTTTAATGCCAGTGGATGGGCTGGTATCACGGTACCCTGATGCAAAAATTCCTTTATATTGCTATCTAATTTACGCATGGTATTGGTTTAATACTTCCCTGTTCTTTCCTGAAAATGTGTTTCTTTATTGATTGTTTTTCCGCCCTCATTTATCCAGCCTGCCAACAATTCCATCATTTGTTTGGGTGACACTTTTGGATAACCAAACAGATGGGTAGACTCCGCTGCATTGCTTAGCAATGCAGCGGGTTGCTCTTCATTTATAAATACGGGGGCTGTATTAAACAGGTTGCCAAATTGTTCAGCAATCCATCGAACGGATAAAATTTCTGGTCCGGTTACATTTAAAATTTTTGATGGAACACTACAATGAAGCAGTGAACGAATGGCTATTTCATTGGCATCGCCCTGCCAGATAACATTTACATTGCCCATCTTTAAATCAATAGGCTTACCGGCTTTCACAGATTTTGCTATTTCCAGCAACACGCCATAGGTTACATCGTTTGCATAATTTAAGCGGTAAATTAAAATGGGCGTATTGTACTTTGAAGCGCTGTATTGAAAAATGCGTTCTCTTCCCAAACAGGATTGTGCATATTCTCCCAAGGGTTCAGGCGGCGTTGTTTCTGATGCACCACCCAATACAACAGGCGTTAAGGGATAGACATTCCCTGTTGAAAAAACTACGATGCCGGAGTTTTTATATTTCTCCGCCACACGGCCAGGTAAATAACTGTTCATGGCCCAGGTAAAAGATTCTTTGCCTGTAGTACCAAACTTAGTACCGGCGAGATAGAGTACATTTTTTACGTCCGGTAATTGTTGTAGTTGATCATCTTCCAATAAATCGGCGCTGTATGTTTCAATACCATACTCATTTAATTCCTGCTGCAAACCTTCTTCAGAAAACCGGGATACCGCAATTACTTTTTTATTTATACCTGCCTTGTCAATGGCCTGCTTAGCAAGTTTTGCCAGCGCCGGCCCCATTTTTCCACCTGCACCAAGGATAATAATATCGCCATCCAATTTTGCAATGTCATTAACCAACGCATTGGAAGGTGCTAATAATTTTTTGTAAAGAGCCGCTGTTGTATTCATTGTTTAAGGTGGTTGATTTTAACTGAAAGTTATAAGGCCAGGCAATTTTAATTTACTATTCCTTTCATTTTATAAAATATAAAAGTATTTAAATTGTATTTAATTTCAAAATTACTTTTATTTCCTTACTAATTTGTATTTTTGAAAGTAATATTGTTTGAACTTGGAAAAAGCAATTTCCCTTTCGCTAAAAACAGCATGAATTAAAGATACCAGTTTCTTTTATTGCAGAAGAAATAGCTTCCTTATTTTTAGAACAACAATTGTTGCAAAAACAATCTTGAGTTTTATAATCACTTGCCATAATTTAAGTTGATGACGATATCTTTTACACAAGAAATGATTGCTTTATTTACAGGGATACTGGTGATCATTTTGCTCACTGCAAAATACCATGTCCACGCTTTTTTTGCGTTGATCATCGCCTGCTTTGTAACCGGCCTTGGCGTACAGTTGCCTCCCACCAATCTTGTAGGTATCATTAAAGACGGGTTTGGAAATATTATGAAATCGCTGGGGCTTATCATTGTGCTGGGCACTACGCTGGGAGTATTGCTGGAGCATACCGGCAGCACAAGAGTAATGGCAAACTACATCCTTAAAAAAGTGGGCGATAAAAATGCCGCATTTGCCCTTAGCCTTACCGGTTTTATTGTAGGGCTGCCAGTTTTTTGCGATTCAGGTTTTATTGTACTCAGTGGTTTAAACAAGTCGCTGGCAAAAAAAACGGGCATATCCATTGTAATAACAAGTGTTTCACTGGCAACAGGTTTATACGCTGTTCACTGTTTAATACCACCGCACCCCGGTGCGGCGGCTGCAGCAGGAACTATTGGCGCTGATTATGGAAAATTAATTTTATACGGCATCATCATCGCTATACCTGCCATGCTTGTTGGCCATTGGTGGGCAGCATTTGCAGGCAAAAAAATAACAGGCATTGAAGAAGATGAAGCCCATGAAACTGTTACAGATACCGCATCACAACCTTCGGCATTGAAAGCATTTATGCCGGTGATCATTCCAATTATTTTAATTGCAGTCCGGTCTTTTTTAATGACAGGTAATCCATCAAATAATAGTTGGATAAAAATCATCCTTATATTGGGTGATCCCGTTATAGCCTTGTCTGCCGGCGTACTGCTGGCATTCGCAACAACAGCTACCTGGAAGAAAAAAACAGTCAGCCATTTATTGCAGGAGTCTGCTGAAAAAGCCGGTGGCATATTAGTAATCATCGGTGCCGGCGGAGCGTTTGGAGCAGTGTTGGCAGCCACCAATATGGGTAATCATTTTGGTGAAGTGCTTCCGCTTAACAGCCTGGGTATCCTGTTTCCTTTTTTGGTAGCCTTTCTGCTAAAAACAGCGCAGGGGTCTTCCACCGTTGCCATCATTACCGCAGCATTTATTGTGCTGCCTTTGTTGCCGCAATTAGGGATTGATACTGACAATGGTAAATTGCTTGCTGTATTATCAATGGGCGCCGGTTCTATGATGATTTCCCATGCCAATGATGCTTACTTTTGGGTGATCACAAAATTTTCGGGACTGGATATAAAAACTACTTTGAAAGTGTATTCCGTTGCCACCGCTTTGATGGGACTTACTACTTTATTGATGGTGTATATTTTATCAATCATTTTATTGTAAATTTTTATGCGGATACTCATTGCGCCAAATGCATTTAAAAACAGCCTGGATGCAATTAAAGTTGCTGAAGCCATTAGCAAAGGTTTACAAGAGAGCAGGCTTTGCTGTACCACAACGTGCTTCCCTGTGGGTGATGGCGGTGATGGAACGGCTGCTTTATTAATGCAACACTTAAAAGGAAAAATGCTGCAGGCAACAGTACACAATCCATTGGGAAGAAAAATAAACGCCTCCATCGGTTTAACAGATAATGATACAACTGCCGTGATAGAATTGGCCGATGCATCCGGGTTAAGATTATTGAACCCTGGTGAGTATGCGCCATTACATACCAATACGTATGGCACCGGCGAGTTGATACAGCTGGCGCTCGACAAAGGGGTTAACAAAATAATTATCGGCATTGGCGGCAGTGCGACAGTAGATGCTGGTACTGGAATAATGCAGGCGCTGGGTATAAAATTTTATGATGGCAATGAAAATGAACTACAGAATTTGCCAGCCGCTTTAATCAACCTCAGCAGCATAGATACAACCCGAATGGACAGCCGGTTATTACAAACCGAAATAGTGGTGCTTTGTGATGTAGAAAATACATTGCTGGGTATTGACGGTGCCGCTGCTGTTTTTGGGCCGCAGAAAGGAGCGTCTGAAAATGATGTAACCAAAATGGAGGACGCCCTTACACAGCTTCGCAATATCGTGTTAGCCGGAACCGGCAAAGATATGGCGCTCGTAAAACATGGAGGTGCCGCAGGTGGTGTAGCAGCAGGGATGCAAACATTTTTACAGGCCAGGCTGGTAAATGGTATCGACCATTTTTTGCACCTCACCGGCTTTGATGCGGCACTGGAAAATGCAGACCTTGTAATTACCGGCGAAGGCAGTATTGACAGCCAGACCTTGCAGGGCAAAGCGCCTTTTGGTGT
>JANYFI010000482.1 GCA_025362765.1 Ferruginibacter sp.
ACCCTGCCATCATCTGTTTTAGGAATCATCAATGCCTGCCTACCGGGGAAAAACTTTTCATCCACCACAATGTGCACGCCTTGCGAAGGAGAAACAATGGGTTGATGATTTTTATCATCCATCTCCATTACCTTATCTGTAAAAACGCCGGTGGCATTGATGACTGCTTTGCTGCTCAGCGTGTAGCTAAGCCCTGATAAAGCATCTTCTACCACAACACCGCTGATACGTCCGTCTTTTTTTGTAAGCGATACTACTTTGCAATAATTTAACAGCGCCGCGCCTTGTTCGGCAGCCGTCTGAGCAAGATTCACAGCAAGCCTTGCGTCATCAAACTGTCCGTCTTTATATAACACACCGCCGCTTAAATTATTGGGAGATATGGCTGGAATTAGTTCAAGCGTTTTTTTCTTTGACAGCATTTTTGTTTTACCCAGGCTAAGCTTGCCGGCCAGCAAATCGTACATGCTTAATCCAATACTATAATACCATTTTTGCCACCAGTGAAAAGATGGAATAATGAATGATAGATTATGGCAAACATGGGGTGCATTTTTTAGCAGAAGTCCTCTTTCCCGCAGGGCTTCCCGTACCAGTTTTATATTTCCCTGGGCAAGATAACGTACACCACCATGCACGAGTTTGGTGCTTCGGCTGCTGGTTCCTTTGGAAAAGTCTTCCTGCTCAACCAGCAGTATTTTATGTCCCCTGGAAGCCGCGTCAACAGCAGCACCCAATCCGGTGGCACCACCGCCGATAACAATGATGTCCCATAGTGCAACATCATTAAGCTGCTGTAACATTTTTTGCCTGTCCATTATTTAATAACTATTATTTATTGATTCCATTTCATTTGCTCATCCGGGATTATAATCAAAATTTATGTTGCTTTTGCAACACTGTATACAAATGTGTATGACGTCCAATATCCAGCGTAAGGTGGTTTTTTTTCTTGAAAAATCAGCTGCATTAGTGCGCTCTAAACAATATCCGTGTAATCTGTTATAATACGTGTAATCCTTGTGTTTGTCAAAATCATTATTCATCATCCGCCCAGGCCTTGGCGGCTTTTACCGAGCGCTGCCATTGTCTGGTTAAAGCGTTTCTTTCTTCTTCAGGCATAGCAGCTACAAATTTTCTATCTACCTGCCATTGATTTTGTATCGACTCCATGTCAGGCCAGTACCCTACCGCAAGTCCCGCCAAATAAGCCGCACCCAATGCAGTTGTTTCTGTAATAACAGGTCTCACCACGTTTGTATTCAGGATGTCACTTTGAAACTGCATCAATAAGTTATTTACAGTGGCGCCACCATCTACCCTCAATTCTTTTATGCTGATGCGGGAATCTGCTTCCATAGCTTTCAATACATCCATTGTTTGATAGGCGATACTATCCAGCGCAGCCCTGGCAATATGTGCAGCATCCGAGCCTCTTGTAAGGCCGGTTATAATACCCCTTGCATGCTGGTTCCAGTGTGGTGCGCCCAATCCCGCAAACGCAGGTACAACATACACACCGCCGCTGTCTTTTACCTGGGATGCCAGTGTTTCCACTTCAGCGGCGGTTTTAATAATGCCCAGGCTATCCCTGAGCCATTGTATTACGGCGCCGGCAATAAACACACTTCCCTCCAACGCATACTGCGTAATGCCATTTACTTTCCAGGCAACGGTGGTTAATAAATTATTGGTGCTAACTACCGGTTTTTCGCCGGTGTTCATCAACATAAAACAGCCTGTTCCATAGGTGTTTTTTACCATTCCTGGTTGCGTACACATTTGTCCAAATAAGGCAGCTTGCTGGTCTCCGGCTATGCCCGCAATGGGTATATTGTGTGCCGATAAAATATTTTGCGTATGTCCATATACTTCACTGCTGCTTCGGATTTGGGGTAACATGCTACCCGGAATTCCGAAGATATCCTGCAGTTCGCCATCCCATTGCAGTGTATGAATATTGCACAACATGGTACGGCTGGCATTGGAAACATCCGTTACATGCACCCTTCCTTTGGTAAGGTTCCAAATAAGCCAGCTATCTATTGTACCAAAACACAATTCACCTTTGTTGGCTTTTTCCCTGGCTCCTTCCACATTGTCTAAAATCCATTTTATTTTGGTAGCGCTAAAATAGGCATCCACTACTAACCCTGTTTTTTGCTGAATCAGTTTATCTTTACCATTTGTTTTTAGCTGATCACAAAAAGTGGCTGTTCTTCTGTCTTGCCAAACAATGGCATGATAAACGGGTACACCCGTATTTCTATCCCATACCACGGTAGTTTCCCGTTGGTTGGTAATGCCGATAGCTGCAATATTTTCAGCCGATAAGCCAGCTTTGGTAATTGCTTCAGCCGCCACGCCAAACTGGGTGCTCCATATTTCATTGGCGTCATGCTCTACCCAGCCTCCTTGTGGAAAAATCTGAGTAAACTCTTTTTGGGCAACTGAAATAATTGAGCCCATTTTGTCA
>JANYFI010000509.1 GCA_025362765.1 Ferruginibacter sp.
CGAATGGCTGCGCAACAAAGGCAAGCTGGGCGGGCAACATAAAATACCGCGGCTAAGCAACGAACGGGTTATGCTGGAAGAGATTTTATTGTTGCGGTAATTCAACTGCTATTTTATTCCTCTCTCCGCCGCACAATTAAAAACCAATCATTTTCCAACGGCAGATAACCATACTCGTAACAAAAAAAGTAAGTGTTGCCTTTTTTGTTGGTATAAGTGTGTGTTATGTATTTAAACTGAAATTCTTTGTGCAGCAGTTTATCCTTATTGGCTTTGGCCATGTCTTCATTGTCGGACAACAACGATTCTAAAATACGCCGGTTTTTACGCAATGCATTATTGATGTTGCGCACATAGTTGTTATCGCCGGCTTTTAACTGGTTATTATATCCATTGCGACAGTAGTCGTCACAAAATTTTTTATCGGTTCTGCCTTTTAATGGCTTGTCGCAGGTGAGGCATTTTTTAGGGGCAACTTCAGTTGTCATGTGCTGTGGGATTGATTTACAGACAAAAGATACTATTTATTTTTTACAAGTACAATCGTTTACAAACGGTTATATACAACTATAAACGACTATTGTACGGCTATCGCTTTCCCGTCAAACCATCTTTGTGTTGTCAATCGTAAAGGCGCCTTCCGGTTTACTGAGATAACAAAATTTAAAAACTTCAAAAACTTACAAACATGTACGCATTAAAAAACAAAGTTCAACTGATTGGTAATTTAGGCAACGCTCCTGAAATTAAAAACACCGAAAGCGGAAAAAAACTTGCCCGCTTCAGCATCGCCACCAACGAAAACTATCGCAACGCCAAAGGAGAAAAAGTAACAGAAACCACCTGGCACAACCTGGTTGCCTGGGGTAAAGTAGCTGATCTTGCTGAAAAATTTTTACAGAAAGGAACAGAAGTAGTAATTGAGGGAAAGCTCATTAACAGAAGCTATACTGACAAAGACGGGATAAAAAAATACATCAGCGAAGTGCAGGTGAATGAATTGCTGCTGTTGAATGGTAAAGGCCAGGCATAAATGCTGATGTTAAGGATTGCATGGGTTTTTTGGTAATCGCTATTGCCAGCAAATCCTGCAATCCTTTTTTCTTACGATCGGTTTACCTTTATACAATTGACAGCTCCTTTCCTGCATTTATTAACGAGGTTGGTATTTTTTTAATCATGGATAAAACAGCATTCCTGGTGACGAGTAATATAACAGATACAAGCAATACCGCTTTTCAGTTGGCATCGGATTTTGTTAACTATACCAATACCTGCGTGTTTTTAACAGGTAAAGCCGGTACGGGTAAGACGACTTTTTTAAAGTATATAAAAGAAAACGAAATTAAAAACACTGTTGTAGTAGCACCTACAGGCGTTGCTGCAATCAATGCCGGCGGCACAACTATCCACTCTTTTTTTCAATTGCCCTTTACGCCGTTTATTCCTGTGAGCAAAGGCTTTGGTGCAGATGATACGATCAGTGATAAGCATAGCCTCATCAACAGGCTTCGTTTAACTTCTGAAAGAAAAGAAGTCATTCAACAACTGGAACTTCTTATTATTGATGAAATTAGTATGGTGCGTTGTGATGTGCTGGATGCAATAGATACAGTGCTGCGTCATGTCCGCAATCAGTATGGTGTTCCTTTTGGCGGGGTGCAGGTTTTATTCATCGGTGATATGTACCAATTGCCTCCCGTTATAAAAAAAGAAGAATGGGAACTGTTGTCTCCATATTACAAAAGTGAATATTTTTTTAGCAGCCAGGTAATTGCGTCACAACCACCCGTGTACGTGGAACTTAATAAAATTTACCGGCAGAATGACGGTGCTTTTGTAGAAGTGTTAAACCAGGTTCGTAACAATGCAATGACCCAGCAGGGATATGAACTATTACATACCCGATACCTGCCGCAATTGCATCCTGCAAGAGAAGAAAAATTCATCACGCTCACTACGCACAACAGTAAAGCAGATGCTATTAATTTTAAGGCGCTGAATGAGCTACAGGGTAAAGTGTACAATTTCGATGCGGCGATTGAGGGAGAATTTTATGAAAAATCTTACCCCGCAGAGGTAAATTTAAAATTAAAGATTGGCACACAAGTAATGTTTCTTAAAAACGATGTAGAAAAAGTACGTCGGTATTTTAATGGTAAAATTGGAATTGTTGATAAAATAGAAGAGGAGAAAATATTTGTTTTGTGTGAGGGAGAAGCAACGGCCATTGAAGTAAAAAAAGAAAAGTGGAAAAACATCCGCTACCGGCTGGATAAAACAACCAACCTGGTGGAAGAAGATGAAGTGGGATCGTTTACACAATTTCCGCTTCGCCTGGCCTGGGCCATAACAATTCACAAAAGCCAGGGCCTCACTTTTGAAAAAGCAATTATTGATGCGGGTGAAGCTTTTGCATCAGGGCAGGTATACGTTGCGCTTAGCCGCTGCACTACTCTACAAGGAATTATATTACACAGTAAAATTAATAACAATAGCCTGCGCAACGATTACCGGATTGCCGAATTTTCTTCCCGGCAGCAAACATCTGCTGATCAATTGCAATTACTACATCAGGCAAAACATATTTTCCAAGAGCAAACACTCATAGCTCTTTTTGATTTTTTTGAAATACAAATACAATCAAAAGCGCTGTTGTCTTTTTTAAATGACAACGCAAATGGTTTTAATAAGGAAGCGCTCAACTGGTATGAAACGATCAATACCTACATAGAAAAAATGAAAAGTATTGCCTCCGGGTTTTTACCACAATTAAAAGAGTTGTTAGGCGCTCCTGAACTTCCGGAACAGAATGAAATGTTGCGGAATAGACTGGTTGGCGCAAGTGAACATTTTTGTGTTGCCTTACAAAATTGTAAGAATCAAATAACGAACTGCGAGGCAACGAACGATAGTAAAGGCATTGCAACAGATGCTAATAAATTATTGTCAGATTTGTTTGAAAAGATTTGTCTAAGAAATCATTTATTTAAGGGTTGTAAAAGCGGCTTTGTTGTAAATGATTACCTGCAACACAAAAGAACATTTATAAAACCTGCTCTACCAGTAAATATGTATGCGGGTAAATCTTCTTATCAAAAAAATGACAGTCCCTATCCTGATTTATATCAACAGCTTCGAAAAAAAAGAGATGCGCTTTGTGAAGAAAAGATGAAGCCTGTTTATATGGTTGCCAACAGTAACAGCCTGGATGATATGGCCCGTTACTTACCACAAACTTTTAACGAATTAAATAAAATCAGTGGTTTTGGCGTAGCGAGAACGGCACAATTTGGAGAAGCCTTTTTAACTATAATAAACAACTACTGTGAAGAAAATAATTTGCATACCAACATGGAGGCCATGCCCATAAAACAAAAGCGAAAAGAAAAAAGTAAAGAAGTTAAAACGAATACAAAAATGGCCAGCTTTATTTTATTCAAACAAAAAAAAACGATTGCTGAAATTGCAATAGAAAGAAACCTGGTAGCAGGAACCATTGAAGGACACCTTGCTTATTTTGTAGGTATCGGTGAAATAGATGTGAACGAATTGATAAACTCCGATAATCAATCTTTCATAAAAGAAGCCATAGCAAAATATGGCCAGGATATTCACAAAAAGATAATGGAAGATATCCCTGCCGGGATTAGTTATGGCCAGGTAAAAATTGTGTTGGCGTCACTTAAAAAATTCGGCCCCATTGACTAGCATTCTTTTTAGCGGCAAGGCGTACCGTTAAGTACGGATATAAGATATTTGCATGAAAAGGAATACCGCTTTTACTTTATTAGGTCAGCTTTTTTACTAAGGTTACCAACCCCTCTCTTATTTCTTGCCTGCTTTTTATAACTAATTATATAGTTGTATATTCTCCTGGAGGTTGATGTTCTATTTATCTACCGCCCGAAATCGTCCTGCACCCGTACAATATCATCCTCGTCACTAGGATTTTCTGCATCTGTATGGCGCCAGATTTCCGCAACTACGCCCCAACCATCCAGGCCAATTAAGCGGTGACGTTCTCCTTGTTTTAGCTGGATGATATCCCCAATTTTTAGTTCTGTTTTCTCTTTCTCTTCATCTGTATCACTAATTATTACACCCGCAACTCCCCCAATCAGTTTCCAAATCTCCGCACGGCGATGATGGTATTGCCAGCTTAGTCTTTTGTTTGGTGCAACAACCAATATTTTAGGACTCAGTTTGCCTGAAATACTTAATTCCTCCGGTGTAAGTTGCGGGAAGTACAATGCTATGAATTTTCTTGCTTCTCCTTCTTCCAAAACAAAAAAACCACCCCAGGGACGGGAACTATCCTGGCTTGCCACTTTTAATTCCCGTTCTTTTAAATAGTCTGCAATTTTTTCAAAAATTTCATCTTTGGCAGTTTCTGCTGCAAAATTGAGTGCCATAATTTTTTATTGATTAGGATAAAACGACTGTAAATGTAAATATATTTTGTTTTTAAAATTGTTTGTTCTGGCTACCTACCGCCCCATAAAGACCATCAATATTTGCACATCGCTTGGGTTAACGCCAGAAATACGTGATGCCTGCCCAAGTGTCCGGGGACGGATCTTTGTAAACTTTTGACGTGCTTCATTACTCAAAGAAACCAGTTTGCTATAATTGAAGCTTTCGGGTATAATCAAGTCCTCCAACTGACTCATTTTTGCAACCAGCTCTCTTTCCTTTTCTATATAAGTATCATATTTAGTTAGAATCTCCACCTGTTCAAGTGTTTCATTATCAAACTCTTGCAATACTGTCTGTAGTTTGCCGACAGCCTTCTGCATATCCTGTAGTCCTATATTTGGCCTTAATAAAAGTTGTAATACCTTTTGTTTGTTAGCCAAAGGAGATGATTGGTTACTTTCCAGGAATCCGTTTATTTCTTCTGGTTCTAAAGAAATGGTTGCCAGCAAATCTTTTACCTTATTTACTGCAGCCGTTTTAGCTGTAACCTTATCCATTCTTTCTTTGGAAGCCAAACCTAAGCAATAACTCAAAGGTGTTAATCGAATATCTGCATTATCCTGTCTTAGCAAGGTTCTAAATTCTGCCCTGCTGGTAAACATGCGATATGGTTCGTCTGTCCCCTTGTTTATCAGGTCATCAATCAATACCCCAATATAAGCCTCACTCCTTTTTAACACTACCGGCTCCAGATTCTTTACTTTTTGATGTGCATTGATACCTGCCATCAGCCCTTGGCAAGCAGCTTCTTCATAACCTGTTGTGCCATTGATCTGGCCGGCAAAAAATAAGTTTTGTATCAACTTGGTTTCAAGACTGAATTGAAGCTGTGTTGGCGGGAAAAAATCATATTCAATAGCATAACCTGGCCTAAACATTTTACAGTTTTCAAAGCCAGGCACTAATTTAAGCGCCTGGTATTGAACCTCTTCTGGCAAAGAAGAGGAAAAACCATTTACGTAAATTTCTACTGTATTAAAACCTTCGGGTTCTACAAAAAGCTGGTGGCGATCTCTTTCAGCAAAACGATTTATTTTATCTTCTATACTAGGGCAATACCTTGGTCCGGTTCCTTTAATTCTTCCCTGAAACATGGGGCTTTTCTCAAAACCTGTCTTCAGAATATCATGTACAGCTTCATTAGTATAAGTCATCCAACAACTTCGCTGCTGTTGAGGGGTAATCTTTGGAACATCGAGGAAACTAAACCCTGTTATTTCTTCGTCGCCCTTTTGTTCTTCCATTTTGGTATAATCCAAACTGCGACCATCAATTCTGGGCGGGGTTCCTGTTTTCAACCGCTGGCTTTCAAAACCAAGGCTTACCAATTGCTCTGTGATACCGGTGGCAGCCTTTTCTGCCATTCTCCCCCCACCTAATTGCTTCTCTCCTATATGGATTATCCCATTTAGAAAAGTGCCATTGGTTAAAACAACTGCTTTGCTTTTAATTTGATGTCCAAGTCCAGTAACAACACCCTCCGCACGGCCTTCCTTAATGAGCAATCCATTCACCATATCCTGATAAAAGTCAACATTCGGCGTTTGTTCCAGCATTTCCCTCCATTTGCCTGCAAATAGCATTCGATCACTTTGGACTCTCGGACTCCACATTGCCGGGCCTTTTGAGCGGTTGAGCATCCTAAACTGTATCATGCTTTGATCTGTGACAATACCGCTATATCCACCCATGGCATCAATCTCTCTCACTATTTGGCCTTTTGCAATTCCTCCCATGGCCGGATTACAGCTCATCTGGGCGATTGTCTGCATGTTCATGGTAATTAACAACACTTTACTGCCCAAATTAGCGGCAGCGGCGGCGGCTTCGCAGCCAGCATGGCCTGCGCCTACTACTATAACATCATATTCTGGAAACATTTTGCAAAGGTAGTTTACGGCTAATTAATCAGTAGCCGAATTTTTTAATGATTTCACGTTCTAACAATATGTTTTTTACGGAAACTCCTTGGTTACATCTTGCAAATTCATCACTGTTTAACGTGGCAATCTGTTCCAGGTAGTCCTTATTTTCAATAATAAAGTTTTCAATTGCCGGGTGACTTTCAATATTTTGCTCTTCTATTATTGTCAGCTTATTGATCATTTTCTTGCAAAATCCATATCCGGTTTTATTATACAGGTCTTGAAAGTAGGGTTTAACCGCTAGCACATCTACCCTATTTCCTCTTGCCTTATTTAATTCCACTCTTTCTACCCTGATATTGATAAAGTTCCAGCAAAGAAAAAGGTCAACTTCATCGGAAAAATCAAAATACGTTACCGGCACTACATGATCAAACTGCCAAGCTGCCGCAAAATTATCCCAGTGTAGTTCTGGTGTAAACTGTAATGCTATCCATTCTCTAAAACCTTCCATATCTAAACCAAAGTAGGGCGCATAAGCATGAGCTGGCTTTTTTTCCAACACGTATCGCCTTAATGCCAGTTGCCACTTTCTTTTCTCTCTAAATTTTAGCACCTCGTCTGTTACTTCAAGCTTTGGTGTCCATTTTTTTCTCGCCATGCTTCAAATATAAATAATGTTTCTGGTGGGAACAGGGATACGTGGAACAAGTTTATAGTATGTAGGATACCATTAAGTAAAAAGAAAGATAACTATCGCCATAAGTAGCCTTCTTTAAATACTGTTTATTACTTTTAAAAGAAGAAATGGGATTCGTGGAACCTTTTATCCGAAATACTGCATTAAATACTTGTCTTCCATAGCTCTGATTTCTTTCTGGTCTGATTTGGTTTTGTCCCTATATCCACAAAGGTGTAAAACACCATGAAACATTACCCGATGAAGCTCTTCCTTTATAGTTACTCCCATTTGCTTTGCATTATCTTTCACTCTGTCAATACTAATGTAAATCTCTGCAATCATTTGTTGTGGCGTTTCAGACAAGTCGAATGTAATGACATCGGTATAAAAGTTATGTCTGAGGTGGGTATTGTTAATCTCTAATAAGTAATCGTCGGAACAAAAAATATAATTAAGGCTCTTCAACCGAATGCCTTCTGATTTAAAAATTACATTAATAAAAAACTTTAATGCTGTTCTGTCGGTAAGTGTAACCTGGGGTTCAAGGAAAAATAATTGTATTGCCATAGCTAATTTCTAAAATCGAAATTATTGAACAATAATGAATGAATACATTTGCACATCATAAATTTATAAGAATGGAGCGCAAACTTTCTGAAATTAAAGTGGGAAAATCAGTTGTCATAAAATCATTTGAAAAAGACGATATTTTTTTGAAATTGATGGAAATGGGGTGTGTTCCGGGCGAGACCATCACGGTTGATCAAATAGCCCCATTGGGAGATCCAATATCAATACTTGTTTCAGGTTATCACCTGAGTCTAAGATTAAATGAAGCTGAGAATATTTGGGTGGAAGAAATTTCTATACCTATTAACAGGAAATAAAACTGCACATGAAAATTGGCCTTTACTTTGGTTCGTTTAACCCAATTCACATTGGTCACCTTATTATAGCTAATTACGCACTTAATAATACCCCAATTCAACAAGTGTGGATGATTGTTTCTCCGCAAAATCCACTTAAAAAATCAGCTTCCTTATTAAATGAATATTCCAGGCTTCACCTTATACAAACAGCATTAGAAGGCGAATACAATATCAAAGCTTCTAAAATAGAATTTTCTCTTCCAAAGCCTTCTTATACAGTGGATACACTCACCTATTTAAAGGAACAGTTTCCACAACATTACTTCTCTATTATCATGGGAAGCGACAGTTTGTCTAATATCACTAAATGGAAAAATTACAAACTCCTATTGGAAGAAAATGAATTGTATATATATAAACGTCTTGGGTACTCAAGTGATGGTATTCCTGGGGCCAGAATTAACATGCTCGATGCCCCATTACTAGAAATATCTTCCACCTATATAAGAAACCTAATTAAAGAAGGTAAGTCTATTAGATACCTGTTACCGGATGCCGTAAAGGAAGAAATAGAAGCAAATAACTTTTACAGATAAATTAAATTAACAAGCCAAGCAAAAGACAACAAATTACTATCACCGGAGCCGGTAATCTTGT
Organism: Ferruginibacter sp.; assembly: GCA_025362765.1. Classification (GTDB taxonomy): domain Bacteria; phylum Bacteroidota; class Bacteroidia; order Chitinophagales; family Chitinophagaceae; genus Ferruginibacter. The sequence goes on from JANYFI010000509.1 coordinate 8,553, forward strand.
AAGGATAAGCGTAGCACATGTTCCTAAAATGACTATAATATTAATGCAGGCTAAAAAATTAAATGGTATAATTGAAACGTCTTTTAATAAAAAAAGTGTTGAGCCCGAAATTAATCCTACCACAACAGCGTTAATTCCTTCAAGTGCTCTATAAACCACAATAAACTTTTTTAAGTTCTGCCACACAGGAAAAAAGAATAATACCAATAACGCACTTGGCAAAAAAATTCCCACGGTGCCTATAACACATCCCCATAATTGTTTTAGCACTCCACCTTTCTTGAGAGCGATACCGCCTGTATAGGAAGCAATAGAAAAGACAGGTCCAGGAATGGCCCGCACAATTCCTGCCCCTGTTAATAATTCACTCTTATCAATCCTAATTATATTTTGTTTACTATCGGCAAACCTGGGCGTTGTTGGTCTTACGACATATTGATCAAGCATCATAGGAATCAACACATCACCGCCACCAAAAACGAAACTTCCAAACCTGTAAAAATTTTCAAATAAATTATAAGCCTTACGGTTCTGCCATTCCTGCTTTCTTGCAGTTTCACTTAAATATCCTGCCACCAAAAAAACCAATACAAAAAGCCAAATATTTGTCCAGCGAATGTGATGGGGTTTAATTTTCTCTTTTTCCGGTATTCTTATACTACTAAAATTTGTAGTAATTCCTCCTAATATTATTAGTGTTGGAAATACCCAAGGTGTTTTAAAAAAAAGAAAAGTTCCAATAGTAGCGACAAACATGATAATCCTGGTAATTAAATTAGTTACCGAAATACCAAAAGTCTTTATTGCCGCATAGGCCAAAAATCCAATAGCCATGGGTTGTATAAACTGAAAAGTACTCGTTTGTAGTTTTTCTGTACCTATTTCTGTAACCAAAAAAGAAAAAGCACCCATTAATGTACAAGCTGGCAATATCCATATAATTAATGTAGCCACAGCCAAGGGTAAACCGCCTCTTTTATAGCCAATTAGCGTAAGTGTCTGAGTAGAGGATGCCCCAGGTAACATCTGGCAAAATGATACATATTCCATTAATTCCTCCTTTGAAACGTCCTTTCTCTTATCTACGAAAGTTTTTAACATCATACCTAAATGCCCTTGTGGACCACCAAACGCAGTAATACTGTGTAGCAAGACTGATTTCAAAAAAGGAATATGCCTTAAAAAATTCAAATTATAATAGTATTAATTATGACTACTTTTCGCAAAGCTCTCCCCATTGGGGCTATCGTCAATAATTTAATCAAGTTATACTAAAAAGACTATTTTTTTAAGCCTATTTCACGCAATCGCTCATTAAGATATTCCCCTGCGGTAATATCTTCAAATTGTTTGGGATTATCTACAGTAATACAACTGTTAAGACACGCCAAACTCATATTTGATACCGGATGCAAAAAGAACGGTAAAGAAAACCTTGACGTGTGCCATAATTGTTTTGGAGGATTTACAACCCTATGCGTTGTACTTTTCAATTTATTATTAGTAAATCTTTGTAACATATCTCCTACATTCACTACAATCTCATTTGATAAGGAGGTAACACCCACCCATTCATTTTGCTTTGTAAGCACTTGTAAGCCATCAGCAGAGGCTCCTACCAACAGGGTGATAAGGTTAATATCTTCATGTTGTTCCGCCCTTAATGCTGATTTAGGCTCCTCTGTAATAGGTGGATAATGTATTGCCCTTAAAATAGAATTTCCATTTTTAATATAATCATTAAAATAATGCTCATCCAACTCGAGATAAAGTGAAATAGCCTGTAGCAAAACAATTCCTGATTGTTCAAAAGCTCTATAAGCCGCCTCAAATGTTTCATTAAAACCTATCAATTCCTTTACCGACAGATTTGGCGGATACTCCTCTTCATCTAAATTACCTGATGGAACCTGTCCATATTGGTAAAACTCCTTTAAATCAGCTGATTCACTTCCTTTAGCATGTTCTTTTCCAAAAGAAGTATATCCTCTTTGACCGGCAAGCGCCGGATCTTCGTAAGTTCTCTTTTCCTTTGCTGGTAAAGAAAAAAACTCTTGCGTCTGCCTATATAAATCACCTATCAATGTTTCAGGCACACCGTGATTTTTTACAGCTACAAATCCAATCTCTTCAAAAGCATTGCCCAATTGCTTTACAAAAGATTGCTTTCTTTGTGCACTGCCACTTAAAAACTCCGCTAAATCAACAGATGGAATGTTCATTATTCTTATTTTTCTATTTATACATAATAACAAGCAAAATATAAAAGTTATAAACCATATTGTTTACTTATTGCTAACATTCTTTCAATGGGTTTTTTTGCCAAAATAATTAATTCCTCATTCATAGTGATTTCCGGTGTCTCATATTCCATACACAGGTACAACTTCTCAAGAGTATTTAATTTCATATGTGGACAATCGTTACATGCACAACTATTATTTGGAGGTGCGGGTATAAATGTTTTAGCGGGGCTGCTTTTTTGCATCTGGTGTAAAATTCCCGTTTCTGTAACCACAATAAATTCCTTAGCAGTACTATCGACAGAGTACTTTAGTAAGCCAGTTGTGCTTCCCACATAATCTGCCAGACGTAAAACAGCCTCTTCACATTCCGGATGAGCAATTACTTTAGCAGCAGGATGGCGTATTTTCAATTTTGTAATCTTCTCTACACTAAAGATTTCATGCACCATACAGGCTCCATTCCAAAGCACCATATTACGACCTGTTCTTTTATTTAGCCAGGCTCCAAGGTTTTTATCTGGAGCAAAAATTATTTCTTGCTCTTTAGGTAAACTATCTATAATCTTTTCTGCATTGCTGCTTGTACAAATTATATCACTTAGCGCTTTCATTCCTGCGGAACAATTTACGTAAGAAATCACCAGGTGATTGGGATATTTATCTCTAAAAAGTTTAAACAATGCCGGAGGTGCACTATCACTTAAAGAACAACCTGCTTTTAGGTCTGGTAGAAGTACTTTTTTATGAGGATTCAATATTTTTGCCGTTTCTGCCATAAAGTGTACTCCGGCAAATACAATAATGTCAGCAGATGTTTTCTCCGCCTGCTGTGCCAGGCCTAAACTATCACCAATAAAATCAGCTACATCCTGAATATCAGGTTCCTGGTAATAATGAGCAAGTACAATGGCATTTTTTTTATTTTTAATTTTTTCAATTTCAGCAAACAAATCAAGGTTCACATTTATAGCAATATCCAAAAAACCTGTGGTTTTAATATTGGCTTTTGCAGTGTTAATATCTGTCATAATAGTTTTTAGTATTTCTTTATTTTAAATTAACATACTACTACTAGGGCTGTTAAGTTGTGGAAATGTATATTTTATA
>JANYFI010000544.1 GCA_025362765.1 Ferruginibacter sp.
TTTTAGTCAATTCATTCTGCCCTAGGGAAGCCGATTGTGACTCTGCTGTGATTACCGGCAAAAGCGATATAATAAAAATTACAAAATATTTTGTCAAATTTTTAAAGTTATACACTTAAAAACATTAATGTTGGACAATAAATATATGGAATAAATCCTGACTAAAAATGTATACGCCCTATTATACATAGCCTGTTTTTACCGGCCTGGTTACTTACCATACACTAAGCACTATCTAAATTAACCCTGTTTTATTAACTACGAAAACGAGAACGGTAGTCAATTGAAAATGCAAAGTATGTTGGTAGATACCAGCAGCTTTTTAGCTAATGAATATCGGTAACCGAAATAAAAAAGGTATCCGTTTATTTGTGTTTTTATTTTGCAATTGATAACTTATTAGCCGTTGGTAAAAAACTAAAAAAAGTAATTGAATCGAATAAAACCACTCCTGCAGATATTTAGAATTGCTCAATGATTATGGTGGTTTTATCTGCACCCAGGTGTATAAGATGTTGATGAATATTTTCGACCATCGCATCGGGCCCACATAGATAGAAATACTGCGAAAAATTCTTTACCTTTTCTTTCAGGTATTCTTCGTCAATCACACCGTTATCATACACCTGCGTTTTCTCATTGGTAAGGGTATTGATAAAATGTTTGCCCAGTATAGCGGTAAATTCATTTTTAAGGATAATATCTGCCTCCATTTTATTGGAGAAAAGCAGTGTGTTATTGCCAAGTTTATCCTGCTGCTTTAATTGACGCAGTATGGCAATAAACGGAGTAACACCCGCACCTCCTGCAATAAAAACCCCTTCGCCAAAATAATTGATTGCCCCGAAAACGCTGTGCAGTACAAGTTCATCTCCTGCAACTAATTTCCCTAATTCATTTGTTACTCCCTGGTGGTCGTTGTAAATCTTTATGGTAAATTCAAGATAATCCCATTCATTGAGGCTGGTAAAAGTGAACGGCCTTCTCTCCTCTTTCCACGCTGGTTGATTGATGCTTACATCTGTAGCCTGCCCGGGTATAAAATGATAGCCTGTTGGCTTTTCTACTTTAAACTGTCTTACATTATGCGTTACAAATGCTGTATTTAAAATTTTTACGACATACTTCTTTTCTGTTATGGTTACCATAAAATCATTTTAAAAGATGTTATATTCAGTCCAAAATCACTGCCTTTCTTTTACAGATATAGGATAAGCCTGCGAGCGAAAATCAATCATGGGATCAGCGGGCGAGATGCCGGCAGGAACATTGTTAGGTATAAAAAAAAGTGCCTTGTCTTCCGCTACAGTATTGGATGCCATCTTAGTAATTTCTATTGTACCTAGTAATACTAATTTGCGGCTGGCAGGCCATGCAACAGATGGGTCTTCAATTTTATCACCCTCTTCTGCAAGCTGGGCATACATTTTAAATTTGATGCTTTTTTTAGCAACACGGATGGGGATTTCTTTTTGCAAATAATCCGGATTGGCTTTGGCTGTTTCTTCGGCTGTTAAATAATGCCCCCCTTCTTCTGAAATAAACTGGTAGCGGATAAAATGCGATTCCCCTTTTTCATTGGTAAATTTGAAAGCGTTCACTCCAAAGTACGAAGTTGTGCCATAGCTTACCGGTGCAGGTTTTTGTGTAGTTAAAAATGTTTTGGCAATTGGATGGCCGCCTAAAAAATTATCCAGTGCGGTAGGTTTGGCTGCATCCGGTCCACTTGCACCAATAGCCAGCAATAATTCCCTGAATTCATCTGAGGTGGCAGTTGGAAAGCCATCAAAACTATGGCCTACAATATCAGTACTTGAGCCATCAGGCAGTTTAAACTTAATAGCAAAGCCTCTTGGATTGGCAAGGCCGTTTGCATCGGAGATATCAGGTATTCCCGTAAAGTCTGAAAACCTTACCACAACTGGCAATTTACCTTTTTTAAAATAAGCAGCAGTTGTTATATTGGCTGCCTCAGCAGCCGGGGTAAATATTCCTTCCAGGATAATTCCTTTTGCATGAACGGCTCTTGCATGATGATTACCAAAAGCGGAATGTAACGCATCTACCAATTGAGCGGGAGACGATTGTTGTTGGGTAGTTTGGGCTGTAATGCTGTTCATTGACGTTACCATAATAATGACGATTAATGATGAAATAATTGAGTTTTTAAATGGTATTGATGCTTGCATAAAACTTATTTTAACTGATGGCTAATAGTTGTTTCCGAAAAAATCAAATGTTGTCGCCGGAAAAAAAATGACTTGAACATGGTATCTGTTTACAAAAAAATGCGTTTATTAAGTTGCTTTATCAGATGAAAGTGAGTGTTTATTGTCACTCTTTACCTGAACATTTTTGAGGTCTTGCGCCTGTTTAATCAATTGTAATTCGCCTTGTATTTTTACTTCATCCCCAATAACCACACCGCCGGCCTCTGTTATGGCGCCATAGGTTAATCCAAATTCCTTCCTGCTAATTTTAGTATCAATAGTAAAGCCTGCTTTTGTTTGGCCATAAGGGTCAACAGCAATACCACCGAAGCCAACATTTACAACAACAGGCCTGGTAATATTCCGAATGGTTAAATCTCCATGAAGCTTCGCTTCATCTCCAGTACCTTCATATCTTTTTGTTACAAACTTTAATTCGGAATATTTTTCCGCGTCAAAAAAATCGGCTGACAACAAATGCATATTCCTGTCTTTATTGTTAGTTTCTATGCTGTCGATTGCAGCAGTAAATAATATACTGGAAGTAGTATTAAAATCATCTGTATCAGTTTCTACCTCCACTTTAAAAATTTTAAAATATCCGGTAACGGTTGTAATCATAAGGTGTTTTACCTTAAATAAAATTTCGCTGTGTGCAGGGTCAGATACCCATCTAACTGTTGACATGATAAATAATTGAAATGGATTTAAAACAATTTTTGTTCTGTAATTGGAATTAGTAGCACCGTAAAAAATGGATAGTCTATTTAATTAATTGTATAAATCAGTATCATCCAATTTTACTTCCCGAATAAAATATCCTTATTGCTTTGCAACAATTTTTATTTCTATTAACTGACCAGGTAAAGCCAGTCCGCTTACTGCTACAATAGTGGTGGCCACTTCACTTGGATTTTCGTAAAACGCTTGCCTTACTTTTTTAGTGGCGGCAAAAGCAGCAGGCATATCCAGCACATACAAAACTTCTTCCACCACATTATCCATTACCATATTAAAAGCTGCTAATAGTTTTTTAATATTGGCATAACTCAATTGTACCTGCACCTCCATACCTTCAGCCAGGATGCCCTTGTCATCATGGCCCAGTTGGCCGGCAAGCCATACGGTATTACCGCTTTTTATTCCCTGTGCATACTGATAGTCTTTTTCCCAGGGCATGTTGAGTCGCTGAATTTCTTTGTTGTTCATAAAAATTATTTAATGTTGATTGTCGTGAATGAATATTATCTACCTGTAGCTTTGGCTACCTTTCAATTTAATAAGCTACCTCCTTAGCCTCTTGTGCGTTCACAATTTTCGATGTTTGTTTAATTACCCATTCCTGAATGTCAGCCATTACTTTCTCTTTGTCTACATCGTTTAGTAAATCATGATAATGCCCTTCATATAATTTCAGTGTTTTGTCAGATGATCCTGCATTATCATAAAAAAACTGGCTTCCGCTATATTTGGCAGCATTGTCTTTTGTGCCATGAAGTATTAGTACAGGTAAGGTAATAAGTGGAATTTCATTTTTTAGCCGTTCATCAGCAAGCACCAATTGTTCCATGGTTTTTGTTGGTTGCGCTTCATTTGCAATTAGCGGATCGTTATTCATAATTTCTACTGCAGCAGCATTACGGGAAAAGTCTTCATTTTTAAGCTTGACTGCATGAAAGTGTGGTGCCAGGTGACTTAAGCCTTTTAATAATGCCAGTGCAAAATCAGGGGCTGGCACC
>JANYFI010000545.1 GCA_025362765.1 Ferruginibacter sp.
CTGTTGCAATATAAAAATTAGCATGGCAAGAATTTGATGGGCATGGCGCAAGGCCTTTAATACTGGTTTATCTTTGCAGTATGGCAAATAAACTAGGGGATTGGCAAGACACCATCGTTGCGCTGGCAACTCCACCAGGAGTGGGTGCTATAGGCGTAATACGAATAAGCGGAGACAAAGCAATAGCTATCATCAATGTATTATTTTCTTCCAAGGACCTTACCAATAAACCTACGCATAGCCTGCATGTTGGGTTAATAAAGGAAGGCGATAAATTAATTGATGAAGTGGTTGTGTCTTTGTTTAGAGGACCTAAAAGTTATACAGGTGAAGATGTCGTAGAAATCAGTTGTCATGGCAGCGCATATGTGCAACAGCAGGTTTTACAGGCATGCATACATCATGGTGCCCGGTTGGCCAAACCGGGAGAATATACACAACGGGCATTTTTAAATGGCAAGCTTGATTTAACGCAGGCTGAAGCGGTTGCAGATCTCATTGCCAGCAATACCGCTGCGTCGCAAAAGGCGGCGCTGCACAATATTCGTGGCGGATTTAGCGAAGTACTAAAAATATTAAGGGAAGAATTAATCAGCTTTTCTGCCCTGATTGAACTGGAACTTGATTTTAGCCAGGAAGACGTAGAGTTTGCAGACCGTAAAAAATTTTACCAGCTCATTCAGTCTGCTCAGACTACCACTGCAAATTTAATGGCGTCCTTTCAACTGGGTAATGTAATAAAAAATGGCGTAAGCGTTGCTATTATTGGAAAACCCAATGCCGGCAAATCTACTTTGCTTAACACTTTGCTGAATGAAAACCGTGCAATAGTCAGTGAGATTGCGGGCACTACCAGGGACACTATCGAAGAAATTTTAAATATCAATGGTATTTTATTCAGGTTGATTGATACCGCGGGTATTCGCGAACATAGTACTGATAGTATTGAACTGGTAGGGATTGAAAGAAGTTTGGATAAGATGAAATCCGCCGATGTTGTTTTATATATTTTTGATGTAAACGAAATCAGCGGCGATGAACTTCGTGCGATTGACGGCATGTTGAGGGAGAATAAAAACAAGATTTTATTAGTAGGCAATAAGGCTGACGTTACAGACACCGATAGCATACAGGAAAAATTTAAAGGGACTGATACGCTTCATTTTATTTCAGCAAAAAATAATACAGGTATCGAAGAACTGAAAAATATCTTGTTTCAAACCACGGCCAATGAACTGCCATTTTCTGAAAATTTAGTTATTGTCAATGCACGCCACTTGGAAGCACTGCAAAAAGTTAAACTGTCATTAAATGATATTGAAACAGGTTTAGATAATAATATTCCAGGCGATTTGTTGGCACTTGATATTCGCCATTGCCTGCATTTTATATCAGAAATAACAGGGGATATTTCTAATGAAGATGTGCTTGATTTTATCTTTTCCAAATTTTGTATCGGAAAGTAAAGAATCCGCCTGGTATCAGATTTTCTCTTTCCCGCATTAAAAACTGAGGATAAAAACCTATATTCAGCCTATCAAATTTTTAAAAGAATGCTTTTGTAAAAGCGACGAAAATTCGCAGTTTTCTTTTCAATAGTAATGTTCGGCAATAGGCTACCACTCATCTTTGATATCATTAGAAATATTTCGGATGAAAATTTCTGACAGCAATTAAAAAACAGGCATCAATAAAATTTAACAATTATGGCGGAAGGCAACCTACCGGTAATTGATTACTCCACTTATACAGAAGGGCAGCAGATAGGCCCTTTTACAATTGTAGCAATCATGATTAAGCAGAAAGATTATATTGTATACATTGATGATAAAATAAATATCCAATATCTTGATGCCCCTGATTTTACACGGCCTGCAAACTTTAGCCGGATTTACCAGGCTGTTAATGAAGTAGAAATGATGGCAGATTTGATTTTTAGAAAAGATAAATTCAATAAAAAACTTCAGCAGTATAAAGAAAATATTGCACAGGCATTAGTAGAAGTGTTACTAAATGATAAGGACATCGACATGGCCCGGCGGCACCTGAGGCTCGTAGGCATAAAAATAAAAGCGGAAGGGTTTGAAAGAATCAGGATGGCTTATTTGTTAACCGCATTTACGGTGACCGCTTTTGTAATTGCCTCTTTGGTGACGGTTTGGATTTTCAAGGATTTTTTTGTTACGATACTGCATAGTGAACCCGTCTATAATTTGCTAATGGCTGCTTTAACCGGCGGCATCGGTGGTTTTATCTCCTGCTTCATCCGGTTTAGAAACTACCGCGGAAATATTTTTGCAGGCACAAGAATGCACATGTTCGATGGATTTTTCAGGATTTTTTATGGTCTGGTGGCAGGGTTTATTGCATCACTTGCGGTAAAGGCGAATGTAGTGGGCGGTTTTTTGGGGAACTCGGCGGTAAGCCTGATTTTTGTCGCCGCAGTAGCCGGAGCAAGTGAATTTTTTGTTCCCAGTCTGGTAGCTAAAATGGACAGTTCTTTCATTAATGAAGCGAACGGGAACAAGGGGAAAGATAATAACGACAAAGACAATAAGGATTGATTTAAAAAATGCTATAGCTTTTCATATTGCATACGTCTTTAATTTTTTTCCGTTCACTTTTTTTGTAATTTTCTCCAGTTTGTTATACTAATTTGGCTGAGGTCTTCATGAATTGCACCCATCCATTTAAATTGATTGAAATTTTGCTAACGGATCATACTACCGTTTCGGATCTCCTCACTGGCTGTGGTAATGATGGAATCACCAATAGTTAATGGTCCGAAGATTTCCGTCTTGCCATCAGCTTCGCGGCCCCTTTTTACGTCGAGCCATTGCGCTTTTCCGTCTATTAATTTTATCACAAATACTTTTTCAGTAGAAGTAACCACGGCCGATTTAGGTACTACAAAACTGCTGTCCTGTGCAGGTAATGGAATCTGTATTTCCGCAACCATTCCTGGTAAAAGTTTCTTGCTATGGTTATCAACATCCATTTCTATGGCTTCAGAACGTAACCGCTGATCTAACGTTCCGGATAGTCGGGCAATGCGGGCAGTAAACTTTTCTCCCGCCAGGGAAGTAACGGTAAAACTAATATTGGTTTTGTTGTTAAGATAAGAAGTGTATGCCGCAGGGATAGAAACTGCGAGCCGCAATTTATCCTGTTGTTGTAATGAAAATATCGGAAGTTCAGACCCTTTGCCAGTTGGTCCTACATAGGCGCCCACATTTACATTTCGGGCGCTGATGATGCCACTGAATGGCGCTCTTATTTCAAGATAATTTTTGTTGTCGCTAATTTCCCTGATGGATGCTTTGGCTGCATTCAATTGGGCAAGGTCTGAATTTTGTTTGGCTAATGCCAGCTCCAGTTCATTGGGAGAAATGGTGCCTGCTGTTTTACTGGTTTCAAGCAAACGGTTATAAGTGGCTTTGCTGGCCTGGTACAATGCGTCATATGATTGCAGTTTAGATTGTGACCCTGCCAGTTGGGAACCGATTTCCGGTGCTTCCATCGTTGCCAGTAGCTGGCCCTGCTTTACCTGCGTGCCTACATCTGCATACAATTTTTTTACAAAACTACTCACCTTGGCATACAGGTCAACTTTTTGAAAAGAAACCAATTCACCAGGGATATCCAGGCTGGAAGAAATTTTTCCCTTTTCCAATAAAAAAACAGGTACAGGCAGTGCCTTTGCTATGGTGTCGGACTTCGTGTCCTTTGTTCCGCCATCACCAGGTTTGCAACCAACCTGAGTTGCAATAAATGAAATACTGATGGCAAAAAATATCGTAAAAATCAGTTTACTTCTTTTCATATAAAGATGGTATGTAGTGAGTACTTTCTTTGTCTTCAGGA
>JANYFI010000553.1 GCA_025362765.1 Ferruginibacter sp.
CAACAATTACGCCCTGAATTTCATCTTTTTCATTTCGTGCCCACACTACCGCCACCTGGGCAAAGGGCGCATTGCTGATCCACATTTTAGCGCCATTTAAAATTACATGGTCACCTGCGTCTTTTATATTTGTCAACATGCTGCTGGGGTCGCTGCCATGGTTAGGTTCTGTTAATCCAAAACAACCCAGCCACTCGCCGCTGGCCAGTTTGGGCAAATATTTATTGCGCTGTTCTTCGCTGCCATATTGATAAATCGGAAACATCACCAAACTACCTTGCACACTGGCAGTAGACCTTACGCCGCTATCGCCTCTTTCAAGCTCCTGCATCATCAAACCATAACTAATATAATCCAGACCGCCGCCGCCGTATTGCTCAGGTACTGTCGGACCAAAGCAACCCATGTCGCCCAATTGCTTTACAATTTGCTGCGGAAACTCGGCACGTTGTGCATAGTCTTCTATTATCGGGCTGATTTCTTTTTTTACATAGTTGCGTACACTATCCCTTACCAACTTATGTTCTTCGGTCAATAATTCGTCTACGTTAAAATAATCCGGACTTTGAAAATTGTCTGTTTTAGCTGCCATAAAAGAGAAGCCCCCTCAATCCCCCAAGGGGGAATAGCGGAGATTGGTTTGGAGATTATGAAATATTTTTATTGTAACAAGCATTTGTAATTCTGTTGCGCATCGTTGTGTCACTCCCTTGTACCGCATACTTTTATTGAACTTTTACCTAAGCGTAGGATGGAGCGCTGATGACACGGATGTAACGGATTTGCACTGATTTTAAATCCGTTTTTAATCCGCCCTATAAGCGTTATCCGTGTTCCAATCCTCCGCACAAAGATAATATCTGTGGCACAACAAAAATGGTTGTGTTTACCTTTGATGCAACATTGTTTAAAAGGTCATGTCTTTTTCATCATTACATATAATTGTGGCCGATGGAAGGACCTTGACTATTTAAATTATTGAACCTGTAAAAAACGAACTATGCTACTCATTAAAAAAATCCGCCTCCTCATCTTATTTTTCGTCATCGCTTTGATTTTAAGCGGGGTTACGGCTTTTCCAGTAGAAACAGAATTACATTGGTTGTTGAACCATCCGCGCTGGTGCCGGCATTTGCTGAAAATTGGCTGAAGGAAGTGTACACTGCATTGGTAGAAACCAATGCAAAATATCCAATGTTGGCATATGGTTTTGATTGGTTAGCCTTCGCACATATCGTAATTGCAATGGCCTTTATCGGGCCGCTAAAAGATCCGGTAAAAAATAAATGGGTTATTGACTGGGCAATACTGGCTTGCTTAGCAATTATTCCGCTGGCATTTATTGTCGCACCTATTCGCCATATTCCCCTTTTTCATATTTTAATTGATTGCAGTTTTGGGGTAATAGGCTTAATTCCTCTGCTGATTTGCAGAAAATGGATCATCAGGCTTCAAAATCAGATTGCCGCAAGATAGCCGGCCATTTCTGTTTGATATTGCAGCGCAATGGCCCTGGCTTCCGTTGCAAAATCTTCTTTTTCGCCGGCATAGATAATCGCACGGCTGGCATTTACCAGCAAGCCACAATCGTTGTTGAGCCCATATTTGCTCACTTCCTCCAGGCTACCACCCTGGAAGCCGACTCCGGGCACCAGTAAAAAATGATCCGCAATAATTTTTCGGATATCCGCTAAAATATTGGCCTTGGTGGCGCCTACAACAAACATCAGGTTACCGGCGTTACCCCATCCGCTCACCTTTTTTAACACTGTTTCGTATAAAAATTCGTCGCCTAATTTTTGTTGTTCAAAATCCTTGCTGCCTGGGTTGCTTGTTAAGCCCAACACGATGGCCCATTTGTTGTCAAATTCCAGAAATGGCTGCACGCTGTCTTGTCCCATATAGGGTGCCACTGTTACAGCATCAAAATGAAGTGTTTCAAAAAATGCTTTGGCATATTGAGTAGAAGTATTTCCTATATCACCCCGTTTGGCATCAGCAATGGTAAAATGTTTTTTGGGAATATAGTTTACGGTTCTTTCCATAATATCCCAACCCTTTGCGCCCAGCACTTCATAAAATGCAGTATTGATTTTATATGCTACGCAAAGGTCCTGTGTTGCGTCAATGATTTGTTTATTGAATTCAAAAATAGCATCGGGATGCGATTGAAGGTGTTTCGGGATTTTATCAAAATCAGTGTCAAGTCCCACGCAGAGGTATGATTTTTTAAGTTGTATCTGGTTGATTAGTTGTTGTCTTGTCATAAATTATTTAAATCGCTTATCCTTTATTTGTAGCATTTATTTTTTCCATTTCTTCAGCAATGAGTCTTGAGTTTTCATCGCCGCGTTTTGTTAATTGCTCCATGATATTAAGCTGTTCACTACTGCTTTTATTTTGGCTTAATTTAAAAACGTGGTCAATTTTTTCTACCACAATGTTGAAACCAACGATGGCTTTCAACATTTGGCTGATATAGGCTTCTGACATGGTATGAAAGGCTGCTACCGTTGCAGTACCCTCATATTTATTGGTAACGGATTTGATTGCTTCATACGTGCCTTTATCATCTGTAAAGATGATTTTTCCTTTTGCATGCACCGTAATGTAATTCCAGGTAGACGCTGATTGCGGATTATTGTACCAACTTGCACTTACATAGCAATGTGGTCCGGTAAAAATAATAAGCACGTTATCGTTTTTTACAAATGCCTTGTGATGATCGGTGTTTTTCATCAGGTGACCCGATAAAATAATTTTACCATCTTCTTCTACAACCACTTCTAAAGGAATCTGCGAGGCAACCGGAAACTGCTCTCCACTACCAGTAATAATTGCGAAGGCATTTTCCTTCATAAAAGCAATTATTTTATCATTGTCTTTTTCTTTAAAATAAGGAAGATTGTACATTAAGCGGCATTTAAAATTTGTTGTAACAATTCGGAAAAAATAAATATTTCTTCGAAGCTGTTGTACAAAGGTACGGGAGCCACTCTTATTACATTAGGTTCTCTCCAGTCTGCAAAAATGCCAAAGGGCAACAGCGTATCAAAAACTGCTTTGGCATTTTTATGTACAGAAAAAGAAACCTGGCAGCCTCTTTCATCCGGATTATATGGCGTAATAATTTTAAATTTTTCTTCAGGCTGGTTGATATAGTTCAGTGCAAAAAAAAGATACTCACTCAATGCTTTGCTTTTCTGGAGTAAATTGTCAAAACCCGCTGCTGCAAATACGTCGAGGGCTGCTTTGTGTGCAGCGAGTAACATAACCGGGGGCGTGCTCATGGCCCAGCTTTCGGCGGTAGGGGTGAGTGTAAAAGTATTGCCCATTTTAAAACGGTTGGCAGCATCATTTCCCCACCAGCCTTCCAGCCGTTTCAGGTTGCTGTTACTTAGATGTTGCTCATGAACAAAAGCTCCTGCCATGGCACCAGGCCCACTGTTTAAATATTTGTAGTTGCACCAGCAGGCAAAATCAACCTGCCAGTCGTGTAATTGTAATTTAATATTGCCGGCTGCATGAGCAAGATCAAAACCAGCGTAGGCGCCTGCATTATGCGCTGCCGCTGTAATGGATTTTATATCAAAAACCTGTCCGGTGTAATAATTAATACCACTGAATAAAACGAGGGCGACACTGTCTTTATGTTCTTCTATTACAGCAGTAATATCTTCTGTAGTAATAAGTTCCGTTCCCTCTTTTGGAAATACTTCTACTATCGCATCTGCCGGATGAAAGCCATGAAATTTTACCTGCGATTGAAAAGCATATTGATCGGAGGGAAATGCTTTTGCTTCGCAGATGATTTTATAACGGGTAGCCGTTGGCGGGTAAAAAGCAAGCATCAACAGGTGAAGGTTTACCGTAAGAGAATTCATGGTTACTAGCTCTTCGTTGTAGGCACCGATGATATCGCATAGCAGCGGCGTTATTTTTTGTTGATAATTCAGCCAGGGATTCTTGCCTAAGAAAAAGCCTTCCACGCCAAAGTTGGCCCAGTCTTCCATGATGGTCATTACTTCATCCTGCGTGTTTTTTGGCTGCAGACCAAGTGAATTGCCTAAAAAATAAATCGCTCTTTTGCCTTGCAGATAAGGCGCATAAAATTGTTCCCGGAAATGGCCCAGCGTATCCTGCTTATCCAATGCCTGTGCATACAGCTGGGAAAATTCATGCTGCATAAATGATATGTTATTGATTGAATAAATTAGGATAATCTGAAATAATTCCATCAGTACCCAGGGTCTTTAATTCATTGATCTTTTTTACATCATTTACTGTCCACGGAATTACTTTTATGTTTTGCTGATGGCATTTTTCAATCAGCGTTTTATTGACCAACGAATTTTCGGGACTGTAAATGGTTGGTACAAAACCAAGGTCATGGATTTGTTCTTCAAAAGATCTTCTATCAGACCCTTCAATTAGCATGGCCGTTTTCATAAATGGGTAGTGTTGATGCAGGTATTGCAGGCTTCTAAAATCGAATGATTGAATAATAACTTGTTGTTCCATCTTTTTACCGATGATGATTTCCATCAGCCGGTCTACAAATTCCGGTGGCGCCGGGTGATAAATATTATCCGTGGCTGGTGTACATTTAGTCTCAATATTGAAAAACGGGTAAGGCCTGTTATGAAGAGTTATATAGGCTTTTACACTGTCAAAAACATCACTCAAGAGTGGCTTTATTGCAGCCAGTTTTTGCTGTTGCGGAAAATTTGGATGGGGTTTTAATCCTACATCGAATGTTTTGATGGAGTCATAGTCCATCTGGTACATGTTGTAACTGTGCTCGTCTTTTTCGGCAATAAAACTGCCATCCGGCTTAGTGGTGATGGCGTGATTAAAAAATGGTTCATGACTGAGCAGTATTTTTTTATCCTTACTGAAACTGGCATCCATTTCCAAGGTAGTAACGCCAATATCCAGGGCTTTCAGCATGGCTGGTATAGTGTTTTCCGGCATTAATCCACGGCAACCGCGGTGACCTTCTTTATCAAAAGCAGGTAACACAACTGGCGAAGCTAAAGCCATTTTTTTGTTTTGAGAAGTCATCTTTCTGTTGCACGAAAAGGCAATGAACAATAATAAAATAAATGGGCTGGCTTTTTTTATTGATGAAATCATTTTGAAATGGCAGATTGATTTTTATAGTAAAAATATTGTTACTCAGCTGTCAATGTCGCCAAAGTGTATATAGTGCAGGCGGGCTATCCGTCACGACAGACACTTTACACCACTTTACGACATGGCTTTTTAGCCATTACAAAAATCTGTTTATTTTACTCCACCATTTCCACAATCTGGGTTGGAGCCATGTTGGCATTTCTCATGGAGATACCGCGGGTCGCATTGGCGGCAAAATCTAGGAATGCTTTTTTTGTTAATTCATCCTCTCCCACCATTACAGGTATACCCGCATCGCCGGCCTCGCGAATAGATTGCACAATAGGTATTTGACCCAAAAATGGAATGTCAAATTCTTCTGCTAGATTTTTGCCGCCATTTTTTCCAAACAGGTAGTATTTATTATCCGGTAATTCTGCCGGAGTAAAATAACTCATGTTTTCTACCAGGCCAATGATAGGTACTTTTAATTGTGCCTGCCCAAACATGGCGATGCCTTTTTTTGCATCGGCAAGGGCCACGGTTTGCGGCGTGGTAACTACAATAACGCCGGTTACGGGTACGGTTTGTACTACGGTCAAATGAATATCGCCCGTGCCTGGTGGCATATCAATCACCAGGTAATCCAGTTCGCCCCAATCCACATCGCTCACAAACTGGCGGATGGCACTGCTCACCATTGGACCACGCCAAACCACCGCCTGCTTTTCATCTACCAGTAGCCCAATACTCATCATTTTGATACCAAACTTTTCGATAGGTATAATCAAACCTTTACCATCTACGTCTTTCATCAATGGCCTGTCGCCCCTAACTCCAAACATAATGTGCTGGCTTGGGCCATAAATATCTGCGTCCATCAATCCTACCGAAGCACCACTTTGTGCCAGTGCCAGGGCAAAATTACTTGCCACTGTACTTTTGCCTACACCACCTTTGCCACTCACTACGGCAATAATATTTTTAACACCTGTTAATACTGTTTTGGCATCTTTGCGGTTGCTGGTGGTATTGCTGGTGAAATTAACTTTCACAACTGCTTCTTTATTCACTAAAATCTTCACTGCATTGATGCAGGCATTCATGATCATGTCTTTGAGCGGACAAGCGGGTGTTGTTAGCACCACCGTAAAGGATACGTAGTTACCATTGATTACAATATCTTTAACCATATTAAGCGTTACCAAATCTTTCCCCAGATCGGGCTCCTGTACATTACTTAACGCCTTCAGGATATCTTCATTAGTCATCTGTTCAATATTTTGTTAAAAAGTAATCTATGCCGCAAAATTAGTTATTGATACCCTTACTTTGTTTATTAATTAAGGAATGTTGTTACATTTGGGAATACATCTTGTTGCTAACGAATTAACTGCCTGCCTTATCCGCTAAATTGGGTATCATTGCAGTGATTGAATTTTATTAAATGAAAATACTTTTACGATACTTTTTGATAAGTGCTTTATTGATTCCAGTTGCTGCAAAGGCTCAATTTGAAAATTTTAAAGACTCAGTGGTAGAGTTATATGGCGTAGTGATGACGGCAGACAGCCTTCAGGGGATACCTTCTGTGAGTGTAGTTGAAAAATTACAGGGTAGAGGAACCGTAACCAACAACCAGGGCGTATTTAGCCTGGTAGTATTAAAAGGGGAGACGGTTGAATTTAGTAGTGTGGGCTTTAAACCTAAAACAATTATTATACCCAGGAACATTGAAGGCAACCAATATAGCGTGTTGCAATTAATGGTGACCGATACTGTTTATTTGGCGGCTACCATTATAAAAGCCCGGCCTACACGGGAGCAGTTTGAAAGGGATTTTTTAAAGACGAAAGTACCGGACGATAACCTTGAAATTGCCCGCCAAAACAATGATGAAAACCGGCGACGCTTATTAATGTCAACATTACCCAGAGATGGCAAAGAAGCTGCCAGTAAATACCTGAGTCAGCAGGCTGCCAAATACTATTATGCAGGCCAGGCCCCACCCCAAAATATCTTTAATCCTTTTGCATGGGCCGATTTTATCAAGGCATGGAAAAGGGGAGATTTCAAAAACAAGAATTAGCCATTTTATTGGCCTGAATGGTATTCATCACACGAAAGTGTTCCTGGAAAATGATTTTACAATCAGTTAATTTAAAAATATAAGCCAGAAGTATTGTCTTTTGCCGGCCTTGATGGTTTATCTACAGACCCTACTTTTCCTTATTTTGTATTCCAACACACATTAAAATTTATTCCGGTAAATTTGTGCGATTTTTCAAAAAAGATAAGGGTACAATTTAAATTGTTGTTTACTGGCAGGGCAGCAGCCAATGCCGTTAACTTTAGGAGATGGGTTCACCGCCTTTTGTCTCCAAGTAAAGCGATAGTTTGAAGCGCACCCAGGCAAAACAGTAATTATTATCATGACTTTTTTTCTGACGGGATTTATGGGTAGCGGCAAAACGCATTGGGGTAAACGATGGGCGCAAGCACGCCATTATACATTTATAGATTTGGATGAGGCCATTGAAAATGAAGAAGGGAAATTAATTGCTGACATATTTGAACACAAAGGCGAAAAATATTTCAGAAAAATTGAGGCGGCTACGCTGCGCAGTTATGCGGGGCTAACCGATACCATTGTTGCCTGTGGCGGGGGTACACCTTGCTTTCACAACAATATGGAATGGATGAATGACCATGGCATCACTATTTATCTTAAAACAACGGCACCTGAAATTTTGGAAAGGGTATTGTTGGAACAGGATAAAAGGCCACTGTTGAAAAAAATGAACCCTGCGGAACTATTGTTTTTTATTGAACAAAAGTTAAAAGAAAGAGCACCTTTCTACGATGCCGCAAAACAAATATTATTATCCGAAAACCTGACTGAACATACATTTGGCGGTTTACTGAGTAAATTATCATCTTCTCAATAAAAATTAAGGCATGCAAAAAAGATTTATACAACTGGCTGCACTATTAGCAGCGTTGTCGGTTATTTTAGGCGCATTTGGTGCTCATGCCCTTAAACAAATAATTAGTGAAAAAGCACTGGAGGTGTATGAAACAGGCGTGCGGTATCAATTTTATCATGTATTGGCGTTACTGATAACGGGCATTTTATACAAAGAATTTACCAGCAATTATTTGGTTTGGGCCGGTCGGTTATTTGTAACCGGAATGTTATTTTTCTGCGGATCAATGTATTTTTTAGCCTTGGTAGATTTAGTCTTGCAACCTGGGTTAAAATGGATTGGCGCCATTACTCCGCTAGGTGGTATTTGCTTTATTGCCGGCTGGCTTTTGCTGGCGGTGGGTGTAGGAAAGAAAAATACAATTATATCGCAGCACTTAAAGTAACTAGTGTACCGTTTTTATTTTCGATAGAAAAATCAATTCCGGATTTGGACATTCTTTGCTTCATATTTTTTAATCCGTTTCCAAAACGACGTAAATTATCGAAGTCAATACCAATACCGTTGTCCAGGATGTAAAATGATATTCTTTCACCCTCCCTTTTTAATGTAAGTGATACTTCAGTTGCACTGGCGTGCTTTAAAATGTTGTTCAGCGCTTCTTTCACTACCAAAAAAACATTACGCCTTATGTCTCCATTTACCACAAAATCCGGCAAGTCGGGATCAATTTTAACGACGCAATGAACGCCGGAATTTTCAAAATATTCAAGGGCATAACTTCTAACATACGCCACTACATTTCCAAAAGAATCGTTGCTGCTGTTCATCGTCCAGATGATGGCATTCATATTATTCAGCAGCTCGTTTGCGGAAAAAGAAATTTTTTCAATTTCAGGAATGGTGTCTTTTCCCAGCCGGCTTTTTGCGAGTTCACTAAAGAGCCGGATAGCTGTAACACCAGCGCCCAGGTCGTCGTGCATGTCAGCACTAATACGGTTTCGTTCGTCCTGCTGCACA
>JANYFI010000596.1 GCA_025362765.1 Ferruginibacter sp.
CATAAAACCTGATTTTAAATTCACCGTTAACCATGGGATTATCAAAAAAACGATTATCAGTTGCCGCGTCTTCCACCACCATTACCTCTTGTCTTAATATTGTGTGAGAGCAAAAGCTTAGGTTGCGCTGATTGCTTTTAAGTGCTGTGCCGATTTTCCCTTTAAACCATTGCTGCGTTTCTTCAATAAGCGTTACCAATGCTACCGGGCAATTAAAAAATTGCGCCGCTAAAGCAGCGAGATCATTAAAATCTTCTTCAGGCTCCGTTCCCAAAACATCAAAAGATTGTAGGTTCTTCAGGCGGAGTCCTTCATCTTCTGGCAAGCCTGCAATAATCATAGTATTTATTAATAGTAATTGAAGTGGCTCATCTCGTATGCGCTACTACGAATTTACCTGAATAAAATTGTAGTTGAAATAAATTAAATGAATCTTGAAAAAGGGTAATGTATACCAATTATAGCAGCAAAACCACGCTATAGTTAAAATGTGGCATATTGGTGACGGGACTTTTTTTTCGTTGCTAAATTTTTATTCCTTTTATTAGCATGACTGATTTTATTGATTGTTCTTTCAAATGTAAAAACCGTTTTCTTTCTTCGTCTTTCATAAAATTGTCAAAGTCGTTTTCGGTGGCAAATTCTACTAAATGAATTTCGTATGGTTTCTCAATAGTAGTTGTTATAAAAGTGTTTTCCGCTGGTCTTACCCGCAATAATAATTGTCCATTGTATTTTAAAATTGCCGGAATGGACATGTCTTCAAATTGATGAAATACATTTTCTTGTCCTTCTTGTATGTAAATGAGTTGAGTTATGAAAAGCATGGTTGTAATTGATTATTCTTGTATGTTTAATTTAAAAAGTATACACCTATGATGACTAATTTTATTGGCCCGGAACTTTATATGCGGCGCTCCTTTTAACTGCCTTTGCATCTGCTATAAATCAACCAGGCGCATACCCGATACGCTGCGGACTTGCTATACAAATATTTATTGCTTTTATTGCCTGATTGCAATAAAAAATTATTCGGCCACAATCATTGAATGCACTTTGAGGGACGATAATTTTACCATCACTTTTCCGTTGGCATACACATAAGGTAACGGTTTATTTTCGGGCTGTAGCATTAATGTGGCTGGCTTTTTCATTTGTATCTGTACGGTTAAAGGACCAATGGGGTACTTCATCATACGAAAATATTTCTTTCACCGCATGCTGTCCGGCTGTATTGGTAAGGTGAATGATGGTTTTTGTCCCCAGCCTGTTAACAGCTACATGTACCAGCTTGGATCCTGTTACCTTAACCATAGGATTAGCAAATAATGCTGCCACCAATCCATTTAAAAAATCACGTTCCAAAAATGACCCATTGTTGCGATAGTTTTCGCCCAAATCAACCGGCATACAGGCAATCTTTCCTTTAGGCAGAGAATTTATTCAATGCTTAAAGATAATTTTAAATTGGATGCAGGAGGTACATTTTGCTACTCAATAATTTTAGCTTTTACCGGCGTATCATTCTTCAATCATAACAATCAGTAAGATGCAGGGGCAGCTCATATGGAGGCACGTTACATTGGTTGACGGATATACACCTTCAATGGTGAAGATATTATACAGCGAAAGTGTTGCATTGATAAAATGAAGAATTACTTAGCAGCGCACCAGTACAGGGTTAATACAAAGGCAGGTGATGAGACATACCGGGAAGAAGAAAACTTTGCCGAAAAAATATCTACAAAGCAAATCCAATACTTATGCCACCCCAACGATGGTATTTTCCTGTGCGAAATTCTTTGGTAAGAAATGATTGTGTATAGGAAAGGTATAGCTTGTTGAAATTTACAATCACTCTTTCCCGCCGGAGTTTTCACAGCTTTCATTAACATTTATAATGCATCTCCCCTGAAACCCCGACGCTGCTTAATTTACTGTTAGCTTGCACCCGTTCTCCGTTTTTGTTAGCTTTAGCTTATGGCAATTAAATTAAAACATAGTGATACCTTTTCCACTTATTTTGTAACATTTACTTGTGTAGAATGGATTTCTTTGTTTGAAATAGCGAATGCTTATGACATAGTATATAAATGGTTTGATATTTTGAAAAGGGAGCACAATGCGGATGTGGTTGCTTATGTTATCATGCCCAATCACCTGCACGTTATCCTGCATTTTCATGACGCAAAGTTCGATCTGAATACCATTATTGGAAATGGTAAAAGATTTATGGCCTACGAAATAATTAACCGGTTAGAAGAGGCGGGGAATAGTAGTTTGCTTGGTAAGTTAGCCGCATTGGTTACTGAAAGGGAAAAGCAAAAAGGCCAGTTGCACAAAGTTTTCAAAAGTTCTTTTGACGCAAAGGCAATAATCACGCACTCTTTTTTGATGCAGAAAATAAACTACATCCATAATAATCCGGTTAGCGGAAAGTGGATGCTGGCGAAGGATTTTGTTGAATACGAACACAGCAGTGCTTCGTTTTATGAAATACAATTGGTAGGGCATTACCGGCCACTTCATTATTTGGATTTGTAAAATCTCAGCGGTTTAGAAAGTGGCTGCTTAAATTGATGGAGTGTATTCAACGTCGGGGTTTCACGGAAAATGCGTTATTATTTTTAGTGCTTGCTGTGAAAACCCCGCCGGGACAGAAAGCAAGTAATCTCCGTTCAATCAATCTCCGCTTCAATAAAAGCTCCATACAGGTATGCCGTAAAAGTGAGTGACACAAGGATGATCACCAGAGTTACTACTGCCCGTTACAAAATAAAAAACCCACCTCTAAAAAGAAGTGGGCTAATATTTATATGCTCCAACAATCCCCTTTTAGGTGATAGGGGCTATTAATAACGATAATGATCAACCTTAAATGGTCCTTCTTTTGGAAGGCCTAAGTAGGCACTTTGTTCTGGTGATAAAACATCCAGTACCACACCAATTTTTGCAAGGTGTAAACGGGCTACTTTTTCGTCCAGCACTTTT
>JANYFI010000126.1 GCA_025362765.1 Ferruginibacter sp.
CACTTCAAAATCGGCTAACATTTTCAGGTATTCTTCTTTAAAAGTTTTGGTGCGATGATGCGCTTCCTGGTTCATGATATATTTGATCACGATATCCCGCTGGCTGCGGGCATACGAGAAGGCACCATATCCTTCCTGCCACTGAAATTTCCCGTTGATAAATTGTTGTTCATTGATCCATTTACTGCTATTGGCTTTTACAACACTCATAAAATCGGAAATGCTGTTGGTGACGGGCAGTCCAAATAGAATATGTACATGATCCAGCCAGCCACCAACGGCCAATGCCTTTGCTCCTTTGTTGGTAATGATGCCGGAAATGTATTCATGCAAATTGTTTCGCCAGGATGGCGTAATAAAATTATTCCGGTTTTTAACAGCAAACACACTGTGGATGGTGATTTGGGTGTAGGTATTGCCCATTTAAAATGATTGATTGTTGATGTGCTTTACTATATTGTTTACAATGCCTTAATGGCCCATTAAACTACCGCCCATGCGGGTGCTACTACTACTACCAAATTGTCGCCCCTATGGGGCTCTATGGTTTTTCTGTTGATGCTCTATACTGTTTTACTCCTTTGTAACAATATACTACACGTTGAAGAAAATTAAAAGTGGTTGGTCCATAAATATTTCGAGCTGTCTAAAAATGTAATCTTGTTTCGTGTTGAAATGTGATTTGGTAAAACGGCTTTAAAATAACTTAGCAAAAGATAATTAACTTTAATCCTGTCTTTATCACGATATGTATGTCAGCATGCAAACACAACAATTCTTCAAAATAAGTACACAATTAAATTAAAATATCATGTCAGCCTATGTTATTGTAGAAGTAACCATTACAGATCCAAAGGAATATGAGGAGTATAAAAAATTAACCCCGGCAGCTATTGCAGCGTATGATGGACGCTTTGTTGTTAGGGGTGCAACAGCCGAATCGCTGGAAGGTGACTGGCAGCCGGAAAGAATGGTGGTATTGGAATTTCCTTCTGTGGAAAGAGCGAAGGAATGGTGGCAGTCAGATTTATATACCACCGCAAAACTAATCCGCCAACGTGCGGCCAAAACAAAAATGATTGTGGTTGCAGGGGTATAAATTGTGCCAGCCCCAGGCAATTAAGCATTGAATTCCGTAGATATCCTGGCCTGTTTTGCGTTAATAGGAAAGATCAAAGGTGTTTTACAAAGACCGCATAGCAAACATGTCTATTGCCACCGCGGCGGCTAAGTCGGTGGTATAAATTATATAACTGGCTGCAATAAAGGAAGCAAATTACCCATTATGTTGCAGCCTTACGAAGGAGTTATTTACAAACTATAAAAATTTGCCGGGATGATGTGTAAGCTGTGCTTTTCTTTTAAAATTACTTCTACCCAAACCTCTTTTTATTACTGATTTCACAGATGAAGTACAGGATGTCATACGGTAAGATAATTTACTGTTTCGATTAAGACTGATAAATAGTAGCGCTAAATCCAGGTAATTGAAAAAGATCCGGCGAATGGGATGAATAGCGATCCGGTATACCTGCGTTAGCGGTTATCAAACACATTTAATCAGCAATGTTAATTTTTTGAAATCAACCGTAGTTAAGCAGCTTATTTTATTTTTTTATACTCCTAAAAAAATATGAAAAAAATACTACCCCTGGTAATCGCCGCAAACCTGCTTTTTTTTGCCGCTGTTGCCCAGGTATATATTGAACCCATTGCAGGTTACCAGTTGGATATAAATAATAAAGACTTCAAACAAATCAACAGCGCTGTGCAAATTGCCTTTAAAAAAAACAACCGCTATGAATTTATTTTGGCCGCACAGGTAAGTTGGCCACTGAGTTATGTATCGGGCGATTCTG
Source organism: Ferruginibacter sp. (assembly GCA_025362765.1). GTDB lineage: Bacteria > Bacteroidota > Bacteroidia > Chitinophagales > Chitinophagaceae > Ferruginibacter. The sequence continues at coordinate 1,860 of JANYFI010000126.1, forward strand.
CCTTTACAGCCAATTCATCACTACCTGTTTATGCCCCGGCAGAAAAAACAATTCTACCCGGATCATTTTCTTTTTCAGCCGGTCATCGCATTGTGCTTGCCGGGCGCAATAGCGCCAATAAATTATCTCTGTTGATAAACACGGGATTTACAGCGCAGAAAATAAAAGTGAGGTACGCTTACGATAAAAATAATTACACCATCTTAAATCCAGATCAAACGCAGCAAAGAGTAAATATTTATGTCAGCGGCGGATTGGAGTATATGCATTTGCTAAAAAGCGGACGGCTGTTTTTTCAAATAAATATTGCGTCTCCACCAGCAGGTAAGCAAATTAAATATCCTTCTTCATTTAAGTTTATGGCACCATTAAATTTCAATGCCGGGTATTCAATTCCAATTAAAAAATAACCTATGATACAATACTATTGTAAACAGATATTTTACTGGCTGGTTCCTGTATTGATGGTTACCGGTTGTGGCATCAATGAAACACATTATTTTGCAGATGCTGAAAATGACGGCATTGCCATTTTTTCAAACACCGGCAACAACCTGCTTACCTGTTATATTGATGCAAAGCCGTGGCGGACAATAGCAAGGCAGCAGGGTATTCTGGGACCACCAAGGCCGACCTACGAAGTATATATACAAAAGCGATTATCCGGAACAGGTAAAGATACCTTATCTATTAGCTGGGAAGGATATTTTGGAACAAGAGACACGCTGCGCAGGTTTATAACGGCCCGCCTTGCTGTAGATAGCGGTTTTTCGGCCACAGACCTGAATGCTTTGCAGGGGCGGCGTATAAGCCTGGAAGGAAGTAACGGCTATTTTTTGGATAGTGCCAGGAATGTTTACAGTGTATTGATGGGAACAGGCCACCTGTATTTTCACACCCTGCAATTGGAATCTACCGGCCCTGGAGCCTTCAGTGGTTCAATGTCGGGATTGATGGATGCGGACTTTGGTACAGAAAAAATTACCAACGGAAGATTCGATCATTCCATTTCCCCGGAACAAGTGCAATTTCAGTAAGATAAGGTTGCGTTCACTGCTAAAAAATTAAGACGAAAAATATACCATGCGTAAATTCATTCTATCATTTTTATGGTGCTTTTTTTTGGTCCAGGCCTTTTCACAAAGTAGCAATAAAACCGCTACATTTTTATTTGCCCAGGTAACTCCAACGATTAATGACCTTACTTTAGGCAACAACCCGTTAGGTATGGGGCTGGGTATACAAAGCATTTTCGGCACGGGTGGCAAGTTTAAACCTACTGTTGAAATTACAGGAGATGCCTACCTGCTAAACGACAAAGTATTTAGAACGAATGGGAACGGGGCGGAATTATTGGAGGTGCCGGCCATGGTTAATCTTCTTGCGGGTGCGGCCTTTGCTTCTGCCAAAAATATGTATGTTTCTCTTGTTGCCGGACCTTCTTTCATCAATGGCCAAACCTTGTTTGCTATTAAACCCTCATTCGGTTTTTATTTTTCCAGCAAACAACGCTGGACAGGAAAGATTTCCTACATCAACGTTTTTAATAGGGGAACGGTGATAAAGGAAAATTTTAGTTCCGTTAGTTTTTCGCTTGGAATAAAACTTTTCTAAAAG
>JANYFI010000646.1 GCA_025362765.1 Ferruginibacter sp.
ACAATATCCTTGCTTTCACTTCCGGCGTAACAAAAGTTTCATACAAGCCGGTATAAGCCTTTTTTTTTTGAGCCAGCGTACTGGTGTCGATGCCACCCATTGCTTTATACGATGAAGCAATTATTTCATTGAGCCCGTAACTAAGTTTTGAATTATTCAGCAGCAAACTTCCGGTCAAAGTAACAAATAACCTACCCCGGTTATTACACTCCCAAAGCCTTGTATGCGCCAGCATTAATTGCAGCGGGTAGCTGTGGCGTTGCACAAATGGGGAACTTATAACCGGCGCAACGGTATAGGTTGGCGAAATAATGGGAATAGTTGCCGTAAAGCTGGTATAGCCAAAACTAATGTTTTTGAAGTTGCCCGTCTTTGTCAGCAGCGTTGCCTGTTGGGTGGCAAAGAGGAGTTCATATTTTTCTTTGAGGTCACCGTAAAAATTTTGTTGCATCAGGGCTTTGGCGCTGTCCATACTTTCACCGGGAATATCCGTTGCCTGAGTTTTATCCAACGCAGTGGTGAAGTCAGCAATTTCTTTGTCAATGGCAGTTTGCAGCGTGTAAACAATGGCCGCCCGCAAGGCATTCATTTGTTGTTGCTGGCTGGTATTAACTATATCTGTTCTGGGTTTTTGCAGCCATTTGTAATTAAGGGTTAGCGCCAGTTCATCATCAAAGTGTTTATCCAAAAAAGCAGCCCCAATGGAGTTGATATTGGCCTTAAAACCCATACTGAAAAAGTTTTTCAATGGTTCATCAATGCCTTTGGGTATTTGAAAATTGTGGTTGACTGTAAATATCCCCTCAGTAGAATTGAACGTAACATAATTGGTAAAAAAAGATACATCCTCGCTGCTGCCGGCGTAGCCTGTTTTGTCAGCCATAAAAACATTCATGGCCCGGTTAGAGATCACCGCAGTTCCACCTCTGCCTACTACATTGGAATTGATAGCTTTAATTTCCGCGGCAATGTCAACCGTCGCCTGCGCAAATAACCTGCGGCACGGAAGCAAAAAAAATAAAATAATTAACAACAAACCACGCATCGAAACAGGAATTTAAAAAAGCGATCGATAAAATTACAGCACTTTATCCAGTCCCCATTCGGTTAAGAGCGGGTTGGTAAATACTTTCAAATTATCCGGCGCCAGCAGCTTGTTCCTTGCGGCAATCCAGGTGTCAGCATCTTTTCCATACATGTTGGTAATGCGGCCAATATTCAATTCATTCATTTTACCCCAGTGAAAAGTAAATGGTATTTGTTCCTGCTCCAACCTGCTCCAAACAGCGGTATAAAAGCTTTTTGTACCGTCTGAATAGGCCGCATCCAGCTCCAGGATGCAGGTATATGGAAACCGTTGAAAACCCAGCGTGGCGGTACATTTTTTTATAAACCGGTAGGCAAACAAACCTACAAAAGGGCCGTTGGTTTTATTGATCTCAAACAATATTTCAGTTACCCGGTTTACTTTTTCGAGCGGTATACCTATCGCGGCACTTAATAATTTCCCATGCAGGCTGGTATTGCCAAATATTTCCGCCAGTGTTCCAAATTGCTTTTCATACAGCGTGAGTGAAACCGATAATAATTTATTAACAACAACGGGCACCAACGCTGGCACTGCATCAGTTAATTTACCTATAAAACAAGGTGCATCATCGCCTGGCCCCAGGCCTTCTCCGTTGGCAACCGGACGAACGTAATCATCCCGGTAAGGCCGTTTATAATAGGTAGAAACATAGGCCCCCTTATCCATGTCATAAGGGTTAAGGAACACCGAAAAATGAAAGGGTCTTTCATTACCACAGGGCAGTGTTGCGTTGCTGAAATCAAGCGTTGACATCAGCGCTTTCAATGTATCATCGTAAGGCATCCGTCGCATGTAGGTTTCCAGCAAAAAAAGATCATCTGTTTCCAGCAGCACGCCGTGAATAAAACCAATACTGCCAAAACTTACCAGCACTGAATTAAACAAATCATCGTCCTGTACCAGCGTGGTATTTAACTTTTGTATAAAGGATTGCTTTACTACCGGTGAAGATTTTCTTTCCAGCCAGATATGTTTGTCCGGTCCGGTGATGACGTGCATTCCTACTACGTAATCCGGTATTGCACCCACATCTATGGAAGAACCATGCGCTGCCGTAGCCATGGCGCCCACAATGGTTTGGCCGCTACTGGCGCCGGACGTTTTCAACGAAAGGCCCATTGGACGTAATTGTTTGCTGATCTCCCATATGCCATTGCCACATTGGGCAAACAGTAATTTTTTTATATCGCCCTTATACGATTTTTTTACGCTGGCATCTGTGAGGGTTAAAGTGGTATTGAGCTGTTTGGTATCTAACATAATGCCCTGGTTGGCAGTGGCTATTTTTGTCCACGACCAGCCGGAGCCAAGCGACCGAAAAGGCGTGCCGTTTTGTTTGGCATCGCCGATCATTTTCTGCAGTGCAACAGTCGTATCGTTATAACCGGTCAATGCGTCCATGTCCGGGTCATTACCGGCTACGTACATGGCCTTGATATCTTCGGTAAATATTTCATGTTTGTTTTGCCACTGTGTTTGGTTGGTTGAAATTAGTTTCATGTGT
>JANYFI010000661.1 GCA_025362765.1 Ferruginibacter sp.
GGGTGACCCACCGGGTGGCAAAGTTAACGACTGGTATTACTTTACGCACACGCCCGTACATGGTGAAAAAAGTTCACTAAAGAACAAATGTAAAAGAGTGCGACGCCACCGAAGCCCCACATGGCTGCTGTATTGGCCGACACAACAAAAAAATTAATTAATAGATTGATACTAAATAATTAATGCAAAGCTGCCTTATAAAAAATACTTTTGCTTACAAAAAATAGCACCTTATTGCCGGGCGCTATTTTTTTTATTTTAGTAAGATGATGACGCTATTTTAGTTTAGCAACCCATCTAAAGTTATGGCTACATAATATAGCGCGCCGATGGTTGGGCCGCCTGCATATTGAAATTTGCGGTTGTTCAATACGTTGGTGCCGCCGAATTTTATGGTGGCTTTATATACGGGTACCCTAAGGGTTATTTGTGCATCTACATTGTTGATGGCAGCTACTTTGCCGGTTACTAGCGGGCTTTCCCAAAGAAAACTGTTTTGCCATTTATATACTACGTTAAAGCCTAGGTTGCGGATGACGGCACGGTTGCCGAATGACAAGTTAGTCGTCCAGTTTGGCGTGTTGAAACCAGTGATGAACAGGTCTGGATTGGCTATATTTTTTATCTTGTTATAACTTGCATTGCCCGATAAAGTATAGGTTTTATAGAAGTTGTAAGTAAGGCCCAATGAAGAACCATAGGTAGTGTATTTATTTTTAGCATTGGTATAAACACGGTAACGTTCCTGGCCTTTGCTGGCGGCTGTGCCTGCTGTTGCGTTTGCTGCTTGTGCGTCCCTGTTCCTGTCTACCATGGCTATTGCGGCGGCATCGGTACCAATGGTTTCGCCGATGGGCACGTACACTTGAACCTGCCCAAGGAAGCCGTCGTACTGGCTGGTGTAAGCATCCAAATCTATAAATAATTTGTTATCGAACAGTACGCTTTTATAGCCAATTTCAAAAGAGGTGATTCCTTCAGGGCGCCCGTCTGGCAAGGCTCCTGGCACCAACAGCGCTCTGTTTGCCAATGCTGCCGCATCTGTATTGCCGGCTGCTTTTACTGCTGCGTTAAAGGCAGCTACGGATGTTTGCGTATAGCTATTATCGCGGTAGCCTAAACCTTCATTAATTATTGGTAAGATGCCTACACGTTTTACACGCCCATTATTTACGTAAGATAACGCTTCAAACAAAGCCGGAAAACGATAGCCTTTCTGGAAGGTGAAACGGATAGTATGTTTTTCATTGATAGTGTACACGGCCGCTAAACGAGGCGTGAATTTCGTTTTAAAATCAGTGTTATGGTCTGCACGTACAGAGCCCCATAATTTCAATTTATCCTGAAGCAATGTTTTGGTTACCTGTACAAAGCCGCCGAATTTTTTGTAGTAGATATCGCTGCCGAAACTACCATCGGGCAAAGGTGTATTCCTGTCTGCAATCGGCCTTTTAAAATCTACAAAATTATTGCCATCAGGTATTAATTGATAGATGCGAGCATCGCCACCAATTAATAGGTTAAATATTTTGACTTGTTTGGTTAAATCCAACTGGCCTTCCACATGATATAAATGGCTTTTTTGTACCAATGCAGCGCCACCAGTTGCAGGGGCGTTAGGAATGGATTTTGATTGAATATCCCAATTATTAATCTTGATAATAGAATCTTTCAGGCTATTGAAACGTGCGCTGCCAGGCTCTGCACGCCCAAGGTCTGCCGCTGCACGGGCTGCCTGTGTAGCTGCTGCGAGGTTGGCAGAAGTAAGCCCGCCATTACTTGTACCATAAGCAGTTAGGGCATTTTTATATTTCGTTCCCCAGCTGGTAGGCGTTTTTGTATCTGTTGCACCGCCGGTGTATATATCCAGGTTATCAGCGAGTGGTTTTACATTATAAGAATCTCCTGAATTTTCTATTGAAGTGTATGCTTTAATAGTAAAGTTAGATCCCTTCAATTCTACCTGGTGGTTTTGCACAACTACATTATCGAGCTTTATTTTATTGCCTCTTTGAAACACGCCATCCATTTTACCAATGCGGTAGGTGTACGTAAGCTGAAGACCTTTATTAAATTTGTACACTAACCCAACATCAGCCTTTAAATTAGCAACCTTAGGGTCAACAAGGTCTTTTTCCCAGTAACCGGTACGGGCAACAGTAAGGGATTTGTTGGTCTGGTTATCAATTGTTAAGCCGCCGATAGAAACAGTATTGCTGCCTGCCAATGCATCATCGCCATATTTATTCCAGCCATCAAAGGCAATATTGTTGGCGCCATTTAATGCACTGTAAGCAGGGTTGGCAGTGTTGCGGCTGTTGGGGTTCTGGTCTAGGCGGGTGTTGGATATCCAATCTACCCCCTTTAAATAACTGGCATTTATCTTAAAAGCAAATTTATTATTGTATGCTTTTGCATAGCGTATAGCCGTTTCTGTTAGCAGGCTTGCGTTATGGTCAGGGTCGTTGCCAACATGGTTTACTCCGGTGCGTTGAAACACGCTTAAACCTTGTGTTGTAAAAGGGTT
>JANYFI010000667.1 GCA_025362765.1 Ferruginibacter sp.
TAACAATAAGCGTAATTTTTTTTAATACACCCGCTATTTTATCTGCTTAAAACCCAATACTATTTATACTTAACGGGTTTCTGTTTATATTTAACTTTTAAAAAACAACTCATTAAAACGACGCCATGGAATTTAAAATAAATCACCTGCAACACACCGGCATACCTGTAACTGATTTGCAGGAATCTGAAAAATTTTATAAAAAACTTGGGTTTGAAAATGTAATGACATCCGGCTTTGAACACAATGGTGGCAAGGGTGTTATGGCTATGTTGCAACAAGGGCAAACCATTATTGAAATATATCAAATGCCGGCGAAGGAGCTGGAAGAAATCAGGAGCCGCGGCAACGGTCATATTGATCATATAGCTTTTGATGTATCCAATATTGAGGAGGCTTTTAAAGAATTGAAAACAGCTGGTTTTAATGTAATGGAGGATGCGCCGGTGTTTCTGCCTTTCTGGAAAAATGGTTGCCGCTACTTTAATATTACCGGGCCAGATGGAGAACGACTGGAGTTTAACCAGATTTTGTAAACCAACAGGTAAAAATCAGCCTCCACTAAACAGCTTATTATTGAAAAAGCGTTCAGAACTTTCTTCAATTGCAGTTTGCCAAGGATAGGCCCGCTTTTAAGGCAAGCCGTTTTTGTCAGTCTCCATTTTTTATTCATTACTTTATCAAAGATTATATCGAAATACATGATAACACTAAAAGGAATTACAGGAGATAACCCGGCAGGATATGATGCGCTGGTGGCAGCCTCCAAATTGTATGAAGAACAATTTGGCGTGAAAGTGGCATGGCAGAAAAGATCACTTGCCAATTATGGCGAACAGTCATTTCCTGCACTAGCTTCACAATTTGATTTACTCATCATTGACTATACTCAGCTGGGCATTGCCAGCGAAAAAAAGTGCCTGTTACCGTTAGACGACCTGCTGAGCTATGAAGCATTACAGCAACTGGAACAGCAATCTGCCGGCCCCGGTTTTTTAAGTTACTACTACCAGCAAAAGCAATGGGCATTGCCGGTGGAAGCGACGGTGCAATGCGCCGCCAGTCGCCGCGACCTGTTGGGTGAACTTGCCATTCCGGAAACATGGGAAGAAGTTTTTGAATTGATGGAAGTATTGAAAAAACAACAACTGCATATTGGAATGGCCTTGTGTCCAAATGATTGTCTATGTACTTTTTTGTCACTCACCGCCCAGTTTGGCTCATCTGTAAGAGAAAATAATTATTTACTTACAACCAAAGAAGTGGGCATTCAGGCACTGGAACTTCTACGCACTATGCGGGATAACTTTCATCCCCTCAACCTCGATTGGAACCCTGTTAAACTGTATGAACATATGGCTATGCACGATGACGTCGCCTATTCACCGCTGTCATTTGGCTACGCCAATTATTCAAGGGAAGGCTTTAGCAAAAACAAACTCCATTTTCACAATGCGCCATGGATGAAAAATGTGGTGTTAGGTGGTGAAGGCCTTGCAGTATCTGCCTGGGGCAGCCAGGCAAAAGAATCAGCAACATTTGCGGCATGGCTTTGCAGCGCACCTGTTCAACAGTCCATTTATATAAATGCCAACGGTCAACCAGGTAATATCATAGCCTGGAAAGATGCTGCCGCCAATGCATTGACCAATAACTTTTTCAATAACACCATTGATACCCTAACGTATGCATATGTGCGTCCGAGGTACAGCGGCTGGCCTGCGTTTCAGCAATGGCTGGGCGAAGCGTTGCACCTTTATTTAAAGGAAGATCATAATCCTGAAACTGTAATGAATCAATTGCAGGAAAGATATGCCGCGTCCTCTGTAAATACCCTTTAAGGGTGAGTCACCAAGGCAGCAAGACAGAAAGTAACACCAAGCTTTGTGCTGCTTAGTGCCCCTGGGACTTTGTGGTTAAAACTTATTGAAAACTGTCGCTATTATTTTAAACGTAATCAATTTTACGATGAGGAGCGTAGTCAAGAATTTTCTTCTTTAACTCAGCGGGTTTATATGGCTTTAACACATAGTCATTGAAGCCTGCTTCGGTTATTAAAGATTCCATATCTTCCAGCAAACTGGCGGTAAAGGCGAGCACAGGCGTTTTATGATCTGTTTCTCTTATTTTTTTAATCGTTTGGTAGCCGTCCATTTGCGGCATTTCAAGGTCCATCAATATAAGGTCGAATTTATGAAACCTGATCAGTTCCAGCGCATGGATGCCATTTTCCGCCTCTTTTACCAACACGCCCCATCTACGTAAAAAGCTGATTAAGATGGTGGCATTGATGGCATTGTCTTCCACCACCAGTATCCTTAATCCATGGGTATCTGTAATATGTTCAAAACCCGGCTCATGCTGCACTTTGGGTTTAGCTTCTTTTGGCAGTGCATTTTCAAAGCTCACTGAAAAATAAAAGCGGGAACCTTCACCCGGTTCGCTTTCTACTTTTAACTCGCCGCCAAATTTAGCTACCAGTTTTTCACTGATGGTAAGGCCCAGGCCTGTGCCGCCGAATTTCCGGCTGTTATCATCTGTATAAACCTGTGCAAAGCCCTGAAAAATTTCTGATTGTTTTTCTTCGGGAATACCAATACCTGTATCGCTTACGCTAAAAGATATTACGGTGTTTTTTTCATCGCAACTTTCAATGCCGGCTTTAAAAGTAACATTGCCAGCTGTAGTAAATTTAAGTGCATTGGATAACAGGTTATTTAAAATCTGGCTCAGCTTTATCTCATCACTGCTGATATGCACTTTGCTAAGTTCAGGTGGCAATGAAAAAATGAAAGGCAGCCCCTTTTCATTAAACTGCACTTCAAATGCTTCTATTACATTGGTAAGGCAATCATTTAAATTAAAAGATTGCTTTTTAAGTTCCAGTTTCCCTGCGTCAATTTTACTAAAATCAAGAATGTCGTTGATGATACCCAACATATGCTCTGAGGAATATTTTAAGATATTCATATGGCGCCTGATATTCTCCGGTAAATTAGATTCCAGCAAAACAAGATTGGATGTACCAATAATTCCATTGAGCGGTGTGCGCAGTTCATGGCTCATACTACTTAGAAACCTGGCTTTCGCCCTGGCGGCTTTTTCCGCATTTAGCCTATAGCTTTTCAATTCCTGTTCGGCGTTCTTTTTATCTGTTATATTTCTAAAGCTGATGATCTGCCATTTTGTATCATCCTTCTCAAAAACATTGCTGTGAACCGAGGTGTAAAATTTTTCTTTTTTGTAATTGATAAATCCGGCTTCACCCGTCCAGCAATCTGGCACCTGGTTCATCATCAAATCTTTATTATCACTGTCTTCAGCCAGGTAACGCATCATAATCTGGTTAATCTGCAAATCCTTCAAATTTGTTTGAGAAGGCAATGCGAATAACGTGATCATTTGATTATTAAAATCGGTTATATAATTTGTTTCGGTATTAACCACCACATAGGCATCAACATATAATTGAAGAAAAGCGTCGTGGAATGCTCCGTTTGCAGCAGTATCCTTTTTACTGCTGCCAGTTACTAACCGGCTGAAAAATCCGCTGCCTTTTTTATCTGCCTGTGTCATATAAATCGCTTCAAATAGGTGACTAATAACCATGGAAACGAAAAAGCGCTGAATTTATTGGTGTTTTAAAAACTATATTCTTTGCGGGCTAAATAAATTATCAACCACTTGAAAAGGGATATTGAACGGTATCAAAATAATACAACCGTTTTTACGTTATTGATAAAAATAACCCTCTGTAAAAATAATTTTACTGTTCAATATGAGTGCAACATCCTTCGTTTTCAGTGATAAGCTTGATGGCCAGTTTTTGGAAAGCATTTACGAAGGCGATTGTGAACATGCCGAAGTGGTGTTTGAAAAATTTGTGACGTCTGTAAAGATTTACCTGGGTGAAATTGAGTCAGCATACGAAAGTGGTAATACCGAGGTGCTGCGAAAATCTGTACACAAATTTAAGCCAGTGCTGAGTTTTGTAGGCCTTACCAGGTTAATGGATTCCGCGGCAGCAATAGAAAAAAAATGCGGTACGGTTCCAGACGTGGCAAGTTTAGCTACAGATTATACCGCTTTTAAAAATGACCTGGCGGAAATGATACCCGTTGTAGAAAACGATCTCATAAAATTAAAAGCTTTAACCCAATAAATATTCATCCTCATGAAACTAACTGCCCTTATTGTGGACGATGAACCCATTGCCCGCAACTTTTTAGAAAGATATTGTGAAAAAAACGGCACTATCAGGGTCGTTGGTTCTTTCCCCGATTCGGAAACTGCTTACGAATACCTTCAGCAAAATGAAGTAGACATTTTATTTCTGGATGTGGAAATGCCCGGTGACAGCGGATTTCAGTTATTAGACAAACTGATTGTAATGCCCAAAGTAATTCTTACCACTTCCAAAACAGACTATGCTTATGATGCCTACCAGTACAAGGTAAGCGACTACTTAAAAAAGCCATTTACCTATATCCGTTTCCAGGAAGCAATGGAAAGAATAAATAGTTCTTACGCCGATAAAACAGCAGCTCCTAAAAAAGAGGATGTTTTTATTAAATCAAACGGAAAATTTATCCGGCTCAATTATGAAGACATTTTATACATTGAAAGCGTAGGTGATTACGTAAAATATTGCACTTTCGATAAAAAATACATTACCCACAGCACGCTAAAAGCAGTGGAAGAAAAAATGGATAAAGGCCATTTTATGAAAGTACACCGTTCGTACATAGTGAACCTTCGTAAAATAAACAATATAGAAGATTGCACTTTATACATTGGAGACTCCCAAATTCCCATCAGTAAATTATTAAAAACAGAAGTAATGGGAAGAATCAACGTTGCCAGCTAATAACCCCAATCAATAACCAACTACAAGAATGCTTCTTTACGGGGCATTTTTTATTTACTGCATATCATAAAAAATATTGTGTTATAAAACGAATATTATAAGCGTTTCACCGAAATAAATCATCAATTAAACGAAATACTTAGCGGCGCTTCATTTTAATCAGCAATTTCACATCAGCAAAGGAATTATAGCAGTTTTTAAATGTCAAATCCAGTCCGGTAGCCGAAGAAAAACCTACATCCATTAACCGAAAAAAACCAGATGCAATTACCTAAGAAACACCGGATTCAGTTATCGTGAAATCCAGCTTTTATCCTGAAAACCCA
>JANYFI010000691.1 GCA_025362765.1 Ferruginibacter sp.
AAATCTCCGCCGCCACGGCGGAGATTTAGGTGGCTTTTTAATTATTCAGCATCAAGGGCATTACCAACATCAGCAACTCTTCATTTTCATCTACTTCTGTTGGTTTGATAATACCTGCTTTTGTTGGCGTGCTTAATTCTATTACTATTTCCGGCGTTTCCGCGGCATTGAGCATTTCAATTAAAAACTTGGCGTTAAAAGCAATCTGTAGATCTTCGCCATCGTACTGGCAGGCCATGCGTTCGTTGCCCTCAAAACTAAAATCAACATCCTGGGCTGCAAGCTGTAATTCGCTGCCACTAATGCTTAGCGCTACCTGGTTAGTACTCTTATTACTAAATACACTTACCCTGCGCAAGGCACTTTGGAAGTCACTTTTATTAACGGTTAATTTGTAAGGGTTGTCAACCGGAATTACCACTTTGTAATCAGGAAAACGGGCGTCAATCAACCGGCATACAAGCTCTGTTCCGCCATGCTTTACAAAAAGATGGTTGCTGTTGTAAGACAAAGTCAATTCATCCGCATTATCCGGCAACGCACTTTTTAATAAGGTCAACGGTTTTTTTGGAACGATGAATGTATCTGTTTTAGGGCAGCTTACATCACTTCTTTTGTATTTCACCAGCCGGTGTGCATCGGTTGCAACACAGGTTAATCCTTTCTTATCGAGTTCGAAAAAAACGCCAGTCATTGCAGGCCGCAGGTCGTCGTTGCTCACAGCAAATAAACTCTTGTTGATGGCTGTCACCAGTGCTGTTGATGTCATGGTGAAAGAATTGGCATCATCTGCCAACGGTTCTTTAGGAAAGTTATCGGGATTTTCGCCCATCACTTTGTACTTACCATTGTCGCTGGTAATTTCCACGCCAAAGTTTTTATCAATCGTAAAAGTGAGCGGCTGCTCAGCTATATTTTTCAAGGTATCAAGCAAAATTTTTGCCGGGATACAAACTCTTCCATTGTCTTTGGCCTCAATATCCAGGTGCACTTTCATAACTGTTTCCAGGTCGGTAGCTACAACGGTTAGTTTGCCCTTATCAATTTCAAATAAAAAATCTTCTAAAATAGGCAGCACGGTATTGGCATTGATAACACCACTGATCTGCTGCAGCTGTTTAAGTAAGGCAGAAGAAGAAACAATAAACTTCATAATATAGTTGTATTAAAAATCAAAGATAAAATAATGGCTGTAATGAAACCAAGATATTATTATAACCCGTTATTCACATGCAGTCTGCTAAAGTAATTAAAAAAGAATGGCTGGTTAAATTAAAATGACTGGAAAATACCGCCAAGCCCCCCTGTTAATGCAATACAATACATATCAACGCCACAGGTGCTGCAAAAAGGGCTATTTTAGATGCCGAATGACCGTTTTATGCACCAACAGTTTACTCCTCAACAGGCATTGCCCAAAGCCAAACACTACTGTGCCTATCAGGAACGTTGCCATAGCGAAGTGGCTGAAAAATTATATGGCTATGGCTTAAATAAAAATGAATCAGCACAAATTATCAGTACTCTTATTGAAGAGAATTATTTAAATGAAGAACGGTTTGCTATACAATATGCCGGAGGGCATTTCCGAAGCAAACACTGGGGAAGGGTTAAAATAAAATATGAGTTGAAGATGAAAGGCGTAAGCGCTTACTGCATAAAAAAGGCCTTACTGGCTATTGATGATGAAGCCTACAATAATACACTGAAACGCCTCGCCGAATTAAAACTGGCAACATTAAAGAGCGAAAAAAATAGGTTTATCAAAAAAAGAAAACTACAGGATCATTTGTTGGTGAAGGGTTTTGAAAACGACCTGGTAAGGGAAATTGTAAACAGGATCTGATTGTTTAAAAACGGCTGTTTGTTTCAGTGAGAAATAAAATCTTTCAGCCTTTTAAAATTCTTTTCAGAGCGGGAATGAAATAAAATTCTAAAACCGTTGAAAAAAATTTTTATCAAACGGTTAAAAACAGGGTTGGTGTCTGTGTTGGTTTGCATAGGAGGAGGATTGAATTATAAAGTTACCACATCAGCAAAGTCTTGCCAAGAGTGGTTTTGCCTGATTTACAGCCCGTATTTTCCGAAACTTGCATAGAAAAAATACGAGCATCAATAAATAAAGCATTTATTTATTGATGCCCGTAAGCACATTTTATAGGAAAGAATAATATGCCACCATAACCTATTATCTCATCTATGAGCGGACTGCTCAACGGGTTGTCATTTATTTATCCTCTTATATGCCAAGCCTTTGGCTGCACGAATGCACGAATGCCCTGGTAGGATAAAGTGGCACCAACACCCGAATGCTTTCTGCCCGACCAGGGTAAAGAAGCGCTCACCCTGTCGCAGCAGTTCCAGTAAACAGTGCCGGTATTCATCTGCGCCATTATTTTTTCTGCCCGCTCAAAGCTTTTTGAAAACACTGCGGCGGTAAGGCCGTATTCACTATCCAGCATTAGTTGTATTGCTTCTGCATCATCGCTTACTTTTTGAATGCCGACAACAGGGCCAAAAGATTCTTCGGTCATAACCTTCATATTATGGTTCACATTGATCAATACCGTTGGCTCAAAATAATATCCCTTATCGGAGGTAATTTTTCCGCCGCATAAAACTTGTGCGCCCAATGCAATTGCGTCATCAACTTGGGTTACTAAAAATGCCTGTTGCTCCTTTCTGCTCAGTGGGCCAATATCTGTTGTTTTATCCAGCGGATCACCGATTTTCATTTTTTTACATTCGGTCGCATAGGCATCTACAAAAGCATCGTACACTTTTTCGTGTACATAAATTCTCTCTACCGCACAACAACTTTGGCCGCTGTTATACACCACACCCTCCAGCGCATCTGCCGCGGCTTTCTGAATATTTTCTACGTCATCTGTTATATACAAGGGATCTTTGCCGCCAAGCTCTAACTGGCA
>JANYFI010000131.1 GCA_025362765.1 Ferruginibacter sp.
CCCCAAAGCAGATTTTGCTTTTTCAGCTACCCTTGCCGCAGAGCCGGGCACCAGACAATGGGAACATCGTATTTCTAGTTCTGAGGTTGAAGGGCTAAAAAAAGACCCTCTTTTACTTTATTGTAACAATATTATTGGTGCACCAAGCACAACAATTTACAGAAAAAAGATTGAATTATTTTTTGACAATAATCTTAAATGGCTCGTTGATACAGAATTTTATTGTAGGGTGATGGAGCAGAATAGCGAGATTATTTATTGCGCAGAAACATTGGTTGTTACTTACCTGACAGAAGGAAGGGTAACAGATTTTTGTGTAGATAACAAGGAAGTACAAGTGTTTGAATATGCGTATGTATTCAATAGCATTAACTCAAAAAAAAATAAGTATTCCACCAAAGGAGTTAATAATGTTGTTTTAAAAACTATTGCCGTTTTTAATGAATATGGAATAAAGAATCAACAGGATATAGTATCGGCAGGTTATACTGGTAAAATTCCCGGTAAATTGAAAATCTATCTTAGCTTAAAAAACATCGGCGCTTTGCCAGCAAAAATTTACAGGAAAATGCTGAGGGAATTTTAGGGCTGCCTTCTAAAAAATAGCAATGGCTATCAAACGAATTATAAAAGAAATCCTTTTGCGTCTTCTGTCAAAACGGGAGCCTTTTGTGGCTTATAAAAAAGAATCCTGGTCACAGTCTGGTGAAGATATCATTATAGAGTACCTTTTTGGTCTTAGGAAAATTGAAAACCCTTCTTGTTTAGATATTGGGGCTTATCATCCGATGATAGCTAATAATACGTTTAAATTTTTCAGAAAAGGGTCTAAAGTAGTGAACATTGATGCTAATCCTGCAGCTATCGAAATGTTTATACAATACCGGCCCAATGATATCAACCTTAATATTGGTATTGGAGCACAGAACGGAAGTTTCGATTTTTACATTATGGAAGATGCGGCATTGAACACTTTTTCTGAAGCTGAAAAAGAAAGCCTTGAAAAATTGGGAAGCAAATTGAAAGAAGTAAAAAAAATAGCCATGCTGCAGGTTAATGAAGTGCTGGAAAAATATTTTGCTTCAAAGGCACCCGATTTAATTTCCATTGATGCAGAAGGTGTAGATATTGATATTATCAGGTCTTTTGATTTCAGTAAATATTCGCCGAAGGTTTTTTGTATAGAAACTATCAATTATACACCTGATGGAACAGGTTCCAGGAGAATTGATTTATGCGATATGATAGAAGCTGCTGGATATTTTGAGTATGCAAACAGTAATATCAATTCTATTTACGTTAATAAAGCATGGTGGTTCGCCGGCAAGTGAAAGCATTTCTTGAAATAAAACTCGCCGGTGGATTGGGCAATCAGCTTTTTCAATACGCTTTTGCAAGAAGGATCTGCGTAAAAAACAATATCCCATTCTTACTGTTTAATACAGATAGTTACGAAGACGAATCACTTGGTAGAACTTTTGGTTTACGGCATATGAATATTAAGGGCAGCGAGATTAAGAACCGCCAGGTAAAGAAAATATTCAGCCGCAACAGTAAATACAATAGAATAGTTTCGGCCTTACATCTGTACGAGCAGATTGAAGAAAATGGTTTTGTACTTCAACAGATAGAACGCAAAACTGGTTTTTTAACGTCTGTAACTGGTTACTGGCAATCAGCCAGTTATTTCAATGACATACGGGCACTACTTTTGAAGGAAATACTACCCACACAAATCCCCACTTACCCTGGCTGGATAAAAGAGCAAACTACAGTGGCTATACACGTGCGCCGCACAGATTATTTACAGGAAGCCCGTTATGGCTTTTTGGGATCATTGTATTATGCGAGGGCCATCAGTTATATGAAAAGTCAATTTACTAATCCGCTATTTATTGTTTTTTCTGACGACATGGAGTGGTGCAGGCAGGAATTTAAAGAAGAGGATTTCCTCTTTTTTGATGATAAAGCTTGGCATGCTGATTACCTGCAACTGCATCTTATGAGTAAATGCACCCATCAAATAATTGCCAACAGTACCTTTTCATGGTGGGGTGCCTGGCTCAATAGCCGAAGTGATAAAATAGTATTAAGGCCTTCGACGCCTTTTCTGGAAAAAAAATTACAGTACGAAGCTCATTATCCGGAAGCGTGGATAGCAATCAACAACAATTGAAAAAAGGCGTTTCAGTCATTATTTGTTGTTATAACAGTAGCAGCAAACTATTGCCCACACTGCAACACCTGGCTGCGCAAACTAAAATGTCCGGGCTGGAGTATGAATTGATCATAGTAGATAACAATTGTACCGACGATTCTGTTGCCCTTGCAAAACACACCTGGCAACAATTGAGTACTCCGTTTGCTCAAAAGATTATAACCCAAAAAAAAGCAGGGTTGAATTTTGCAAGGCAGGCGGGTATTAGCAGTGCTTTATATCCTATAGTGGTTTTGTGTGATGATGATAACTGGCTTTGTGAGCATTACCTGCAAACCGTTTTTTCGTTGTTCGAAAAAATGCCTCAGGTGGGGATGATAGGTGGAGTAGGTGAAGCGGTGTCCGATATTCCCCTTCCAACCTGGTTTGATGCGGTAAAGGGTTTTGGTTATGCGGTGGGTACAGAGGGCAGGTATACAGGTTACACACCCAGTGTGTATGGTGCGGGTATGGCGTTGCGAAGAGATTTATTTAGTAAATTAATAATTGACAACACCATTGTACTGTCAGATAGAAAAGGGGAAAGCCTTTCCTCGGGAGGCGACAGTGAAATAGCGAAGCGTTTTTATGATGCAGGTTACCATATCTATTTGGATGAAACATTAACCTTTAAACATTTTCTTTTGGCTTCCAGGCTGCAATGGTCTTATTATTTGAGCCTTCGGAAATCATTCGGCAAAGCAAATGCGCAATTGTATGGCCATCAGAATGGCCTTTCTAAAATGAATAAAATAAGAGCTGTTTTGTCTCTTTTAAAATTTGGAGTCAAACACACGAAATACTGGTGCTTTCCCTCATTTTTTAAAGTGGAGGCCTGCGCAGCATTTGTACAGCAATATCATCTGCGGAAAGCTTTATTAATGGCTGCGAATAAAACGGACATTCCAACTTCTTAATGCAAGCCGCTTTTATATTTGCTAGGTTTCCAGCAACTTTCGGAATGGTGGGGAATGACTAAAATGAATAAAGATTATGATAATTATAACCTGGTATCCCTGTAGTTATTAATGCAAGAACAACAAGTAAAAAGTAAAATCAGATTTTTTGAGGATCGCTTACATTAGCTATGAATTTCCCCCTGATACTGGCAAAGGAGGTATTGGTACTTATGTAAAACAAATAGCCACCGCTATGGCGACGATTGGATTTGATATCCATGTGTTTGCCGGAAGTCAGCTAAGGGGAAGTTCAGAAGATATAAATGGCTTTCATTTGCATTGGATCAAATGTGATGATGTTATCGATTACAGGAGAAAAGTAGTTAAGAGTTTTGATTTGCAACATAATATCCTTCCATTTAATTTGATGGAAAGTCCGGAGATTGGCGGTAATGCATGGGATATAAAAAGAAATTACCCGGCTGTACCATTAATAGTAAGGCTGCATGCACCTGGTTATCTCGTGGAAAGCCTGAAAAAAAAGTATGTTCCTGTTTCCTCAAAACTTCGTTTTGTATTAGGAGCTTTGCGCAGGTTAAAATGGGACCTTGGTTACTGGAGGAAATACTTGAAAGAGGCAGATGAAGACTATCAATTTGTTCAATTGGCAGATTATATTACTGGACCGTCAGAAGCGATGAAGACATGGGTAGTTGAAAACTGGAAAATTGCACCGTTTGCGATAACGGTGTTGCCGAATATCTTTTTACCATCCAACAATTTCCTGCAAATTCCCCTAATAAAGCAGCCGCTGCAAAAACAAATTATTTTTTTCGGACGATTAAATGTTTTGAAAGGTTTAGTAAATGCTACAGAAGCAATGAAAAGGATTTTAACGGAATATCCTGATTGGCATTTTAAGGTAATTGGAGACGATGGTAATGGTCCTTATAAAGGCATCACCATGCGAAACTGGATGCAACAGCAATTAAACCGTATAATCAACCGTGTTGAATTTGTAGACGGTTTGCAGTATGAATTAATACCTGATGCAATAACTGAAGCGTCCATTGTTTTATTGCCCAGCTTATTTGAAAGTTTTTCTTATACCTGCGCAGAAGCAATGGCTGCTGGTAAGGCCATCGTAGCTGGCAAAAATGGAGGGATGGCCATGTTGTTGCAAAATGGAGAAAATGGATTACTGGTCAACCCGGACAGCATAAACGAAATATACAGTGCAGTAAAGAATTTAATAACGGATGATGAAACCCGGTACCGTCTTGCATTCAATGCAAGAAAAAGTATATTGACTGATTTTGATGCAAAAAAAATAAGTT
>JANYFI010000709.1 GCA_025362765.1 Ferruginibacter sp.
TTCTATCGGTACGCCTGTTTGGGGGGTAGAGGTAAAATTGGTAAATGCCGGAGGAGCAGAAGTGCTGCAAGGCGAAAAAGGGGAGTTATTGTATCGTGGCCACAATGTAATGAAAGGCTATTATAAAAAACCGGACGAAACCACACTGGCTTTGCAAAATGGCTGGATGCATTCAGGTGATATTGCGGTGAAGGATGCCGATGGTTTTTATTTTATTGTTGACAGAACGAAAGACATGATTATCCGCGGCGGCTTTAATATTTACCCCAGGGAAGTGGAGGAAGTGATGATACAACACGAGGCTGTTTCACTGGTAGCTGTGATTGGTATCCCGCATGAAGAAATGGGAGAGGAAGTGAAAGCCTTTGTGGTATTAAAGACAGGCCAGACCCTTGCGGAGCAGGATTTAATTAACTGGACAAAAGAGCGCATCGCTTCTTATAAATATCCGCGGCATGTTGAATTTGTTGCGGCCTTGCCTATGAGCGCCACTGGCAAAATATTGAAAAAGGAATTGCGTAAATTTTGAGGGCGATTGAAATTTTCCCTTTACAATTAAAACCCCCTGGCCAGCTGGTGCGATAGCCGGGCATGTGGAAGGCTGGTTGAAACACGTTTTTCCTGCACCTTGTTTGAAAGACATGAAGTAAGATTATTTACCTGAATTTAGTTTCAGCAATACTAAAAAATATTTTCAAAATACTTTTATAAAAGCTTGCATTTATAAAAGTATAAAGCAAATTTTACGACACCTTTTTTTCGAAAAATAGTACCCCTCTTTTAACCATATCGAAGACATCAGGCAGAATGCCGATGAGGAGAACAAATCAATATTTATAGCCGATAGTTTTCCCCGTATCAATCCAATCATTCCTCCCTAATAAATATTCCCTGGCAAACAGGATACAATCATTTCTTTATTTAAATGTACCAAATGCTGTGTCAATAAGGTCGTTTATTATGAATCGACCCCGGTAAGAATTTGTTATGCAATTAGGTTTTGGTAATTTATTTATAATTAAGGATTGTATTGCTTTAGAAATGAAGCCAATTAACTGAATACACTAAATTTTTGGTCCTGACACGGATCGTCAAAATGAGGAAATATTATTACATGTACATCGCAGGATGACCAAGCCTGTTCAAACAATCAACTACATAAATTTTTTTGACAAACGCTGATTAAATGCAACGTTTTATACATCACAAAAAATACCTGCCTGACACTGGCATTTTTTATGTAATACGCATTAAGAAAGAGGTATCACTCAAACCAGGAAAAGATATAGACTGTCTTTAAGATGTACCCTTTTCATTCGTAATTCGTTCAGGTGTTCATCTGTTGTCGCTTCTGCACCCATTTCAATCCGGTGAATGTGATTGTCTGCTTCCTGGTATTCTTGCTGCAATTTTCTAAAGCGGTTACTCTCTTTTTGCAGCGTTAAAATCTTTTCCCGGTGTTCGGAAAATTCGTGTAGCAAATCGTGACTTTCCATACTGTTAATTTTATACGAATCTATCTTTTTTAAACTATTCCTTTAAATGAGCAATAACAGTTCAGCATATGATTTTTGTCAGATTGTATGTTTAGTTACGTAAAAACAGGAATTTCCAAACTGACAATATTGTCAACATGGTATCCCTGTTTTTATTAAAATGCTTCTTGGAGAAAGAATTATTTTTCCGCGTTCTCTTCCCCTTTTTTTCCCATTGCTACAATATCACCCTCTGTGAAAAGAATGGGTTTAAGTGTATTTCTCCAGGTTTCCTTCTTTCGTAGCAAAAATTCAAGGTCCATGCCAAAATATTTCATTTCTTCCTTTTGCGCATTTTGCATAATGGCTTTGGCCTGCTTGTCATTTTCGAGCGATATTCTTTGTTCATACCAGCCTATAGCTTCTGCTTCTTCTGTTAACGAAGTAATCATTCTGGCAAAAGTTCTTGTTTCTGCAGAAAGTTCATCCGCCGGTTCGTGATACTGATCAAATCCCATAATTAAAAATTTAGAGTTTTAAAAAATGATTGTTATAAAATTAAAATTGCAAATAAATTAAAGCGATGGCTGCACTGGTCATCAAGGCTAGCGTTAAAAATCCCAGCACATTTGACACTGCCCCGTTGGTATTTTCTTTCATTATCTTTTTATTGTTGGCAATGTGTAATACAATGCCTATCAATATCGGAGAGGTTAGTCCGTACAGTATGGCCGTATACAACAATGCTTTTACAGGACTAATACCCACGTAATTTATTAACAGGCCAAGTAACAGCGAAATAATAATAACTATGTAAAAAGATTTTGCCTGTAGAAACTTTTTATCCAGGTTCCCCTTCCATCCAAAAGTTTCCGAAACTATGTAAGACAGCGAACCACTTAAAACAGGTATCGCCAGTAAGCCTGTACCAATTACCCCGATGGTAAAAACAATATAAGATGCATGACCCGCAACCGGTTCCAGCGCTTTTGCAGCCTGTTCTACGGTATCGATTTGTGTAATACCGTTAGCAGATAGTGCAGTACCCGTTGCAAGAATTATGAAAAACATAACAAGGTTACTAAGCAGCATGCCGAGGTTTACATCCATCCGCATTTTTCTTATAATTAAAGAAATAAAGTTTTTTTCTTTCGATGCTGTACCAGCTACTCCCACTTCATTTTTTAAAATCCGGCGACGTGCAAGTATTAATTGCCTGGACGATTTTATATCTTCCGCCTCCATAGTAACTTGCCAGAAAAATAAATAAGGAGAAATTGTAGTGCCAAAAATAGCGACAATTATTTCAATAAAATCTCTATTAAATTTTATGGTTGGAATAAAAGTATACCGGATTACTTTGCCCCAGTCTGGATGCGTAAAAAAAGGTACCGCAATGTACAACAGTAATGAAAGACAAAGATATTTTAAGACAGCTACTATTTTGTGATAGGGCAGATAGATAATCAATACCATTAACAGCAGTGTAAACACTACGCTAAAAATCAAAGGTGAAACAGTTGGAAGCAACAGGTTGGCTACGGCGCCCATGCCAGCTATATCTGCGCCAATATTAAGTATAATTGCCGGCACACTGAACACCAGCATCAGGTACAACAACTTTTTTGAATAGTGTTTTTTTAACGTAGTAGTAAGGCCTACAGAAGTTACTATGCCAATTCTTGCGCACATTTCCTGGATAGACGCCATCAATGGGAAAGTTATCAAGGCCGTCCACAGTGTAATTAGCCCAAACCTGGCGCCAGCCTGCGAATAGGTAGCAATTCCAGACGGATCATCGTCACTTGCCCCGGTAACCAGGCCGGGGCCGAGTGCCTTAAAAAATTTTATCAATTTAGAAGAAGAACGTTTGCTATTCATGCAATTATTTGATTTACGACAATCATAACTATAAATGTACCAGCAATTTAAAAAGCAAGTTAGTTGTTGTTTACGTTAACCGATTGTTTTGATTGATGAGCCATTTAGATCATAAAACCGCCAACACCCAATGTACCCGTTAACAGAATTTTATTTATTTTAGTTGTAGAGCCAGATAGCGCCTACTGTATTGTGTATAATTTTCTACAGATAACAGCCAAAAGATTAGTTTGACTGGTCACAACTCGTTAGTTCAAGCTATGGACTTTAGTCCAAGGCTTTAGCTTCTACAAACATTTTAAATAATTCGATAGACAAAATAAAAAAATGGCGAAGCCACCAAATGGACTTTCAGTCCTGTATTCAACCTATGGGTTTCCAACCCATAGTATTTGAGTTACTTAACCGAAGTCTTTTTTTCTCATTGAAATAATTGAAACTTCGTACTATTTTACTTCCATTCCATATGTGTTTAAAATCATTACCGGGTGGAAATTTAATTCCCACACAACGCTGTTTTTGTCCTTTTTAAAATTTACCGGCACTGATGGGTATGGAGGCGGTAATTTGTGTTAGCTTTTTTGCAACATAAAATATTGTTACCAAAAACTATTTCGAAAAAATATTTGGAAATGACTCTTAAATGTTTCTATCTTTACTGTGTACTACTTAACTAATACACTAATGATACAAATAGAAAATCTTTCTTTCGGGTATAAAAAGAAAAAGTTGTTGTATAAAAACCTAACACTAAACCTGGAGGAAGGCAGCATCTATGGCTTGTTAGGTAAAAATGGGGCCGGTAAATCCACCTTGCTTAAAAACATGGTTGGGCTGTTGTTTCCAACAGATGGCCGTATTACCGTCAACGGTTATTCGCCAAAAAAAAGATTGCCTTCTTTTTTGCAAACCATTTATTTTATTCCTGAAGAAGTGAATATACCGGCCTTAACTATCCATAAATACATGCGCCTGTTTTCACCCTTCTACCCTGCTTTTAATCAAGAACAGTTTTTTAATTATTTAGATCAACTGGATGTAAAAGAGCAGGGTAAACTGAGTACGCTTTCCTTCGGGCAACAAAAAAAATTCATCATTGCCTTTGCACTGGCCTGTAATACAAAAATTTTATTACTGGATGAACCGACCAATGGGCTGGACATTCCATCCAAAATTCGTTTTCGTAAACTGATTGCTTCAGTGTTTGACAGTGAAAGAATGATTTTTATTTCAACCCACCAGATAAGGGATTTGGACAACCTGATTGACCGGGTGGTAATTGTGGATAATGGTTCACTTTTGTTGAATGCATCCATTGCAGAAATAGCGCAGAAACTCTGTTTTAAAACGATGGTGGGAGTACCCGATAAAACCAAGGTGCTCTACACTGAAGATTCATTAAAAGGCTATGCCGTAGTGATGGAGAACACAACAAATGAAGAATCTAAAA
>JANYFI010000714.1 GCA_025362765.1 Ferruginibacter sp.
ATCCCAATCCCTTAAAAAGCCGTCACAACCAACATCCTTATTAAAAATCAGGCAGATCAAAATCCTTTAAAAGACCAATAACAAAATCAAGTTTCTAATTAAAAAATCAACCGAATTCCAATTTTTAAATAAACGGGCATCAAATCAATATACTAAGTAAAAATCGCGTGATCTCAATCCATTAAAACGAGCCAGGTCATTAATCTTTTTTCGCTTCGTTGCCTTTAATGGGTACTGTTACCGGTGATGGCAATACTTCAATAGTAACCGGCAGACGAACTCCTGCGATGGACAATTTTTCATAAATATCTATCATTGCATTTGTTCTTACAGAATTTCCGTTAGTAAGATCATATACCCAGAACACCACTTTTAAATCAATTGTTTTTTCTCCAAACTGATTTACCATCACTGCGGGACGATGATCCGTCATGATTTTATCATTATTCTCTAATGTTTCCAGAATAATTTTACGTACGTTTTTTATATCCGAATCATAAGGAATACCCATTGTAAATTCAATTTGTTTGTTCCGGTCCTGCATTGTCCAGTTAGTAAGGTGTTGAGACAACAAGTCGCCATTGGGTACAATAATATCGGCCCCTGCATTATTATTGATTTTGCTGGAGCGTACGCCAATTTGTTTTACAATACCTAATTTACCCCCGACTTCTATCAGGTCACCAACCTGGATAGGTCTTTCAAAAGCGAGTATAACACCAGACACCAGGTTGTTCACGATATTTTGTAGGCCAAAGCCAATGCCTACGCCCAGTGCGCCGATCATGATAGACAACTTGTCAATGGGAATGCCGGCTGCAGCTACGGCGATAAAAAATCCCAGAATCCAAATGGCTAATCGTATCAACAGCATCATTGAACCAATCTTGCTGCGCTTGCCTTGTTGGTGCTGTTGTTCATTACCGAAGAAAAAATTAATAAAGGCCGATATAACAGAGGAAAGCCAAAGGATGAAAATAAAAATAGCTACACTTTCAAATGTAAAAGTCATATTGCCAATTGTTCTTGCCGTGCTGAAAAAATGACCAATCATTTGCGTCGTTATATCGTACAATGTTAGGTTTCGGGAGAGTGAAATCGTCCATACGATTGATGCCAGTATCCATAATATTCTTGTTAAACGTTGCTGTAGGGAATTGAAATTAATAAAAGCTGAAAACTTGCTTTCGTGAGAGGTTTCAGATTGCAGGTAAACAGTTTCCATTACCATAGCGCAAAATACTTTTAAACTGATACCAAGCATAAGGCTTTGGATGGCACTAACGCCAAATATTTTTGCGAGAGAAACACGTCCGGTAATATTAAACACCAACGAAAGAACCACCTGGATGAATGTAAAAATAGCCAGGGCTTTGGTGGCGGGAGATTCTGTAATTTTTTTAAAAAAAGGCGTTTTTTGGAAAGCTATTTTTATTGCGATTACAGCTAGTAAGCTACCTGCAAAAAAAAGCCCCCAACGCTCACCAAATGCTGATTCCAGTAAAAGATCGTCCATGGCGTATGCTGCCCATAACAGGCAGAGTATTATCCAGAATAGTTTTGCTTTTTTTACCAAATATGGATATAAAAGCCACACCAGTGGAATTATGCGCAGCAGATCGAATGTATGCAGCAATGACATGGGTGGATTGGCAAAAAAGAATGGCAAATAAGTAAATAAAGCCATGAGGCATGCCACGAGTACACCCCGGCGCAAGAAATGGATAGGCTCCAGCAGGAGTGTGGCTTCTGGTTGTTTTTTTACTATGCGCATATTTATCCAAATCCAGAAAAAAATAAGGCCGAAAACAAGGATGCCCACTGTAATTACATTCCATTTTTCATTCAGATAAATAAGAATAATTTTCCCGGATCTTGTAAGCGCATTAAGTGTAATATCGGCTAATGCGTTATTGTATTTTTTGGGGCTGGCCTCCAGTAAGGGGGCTTCTTCCTGTTTCCAGATACCCATTTTCAGGGAAATGGTTAAATAACGCATATCCGAAATAATATCCGAAGCCTGCAATAAATTAACCGATACTTTGTTGCGAAGCAGGTTTACCCTTGTAATAGTTATTTTCTGCAGGGAATCCAGTGAGTACCCCTCGGCTTGTATATCAGCCAATTGATCCTGAATAATAGAATCTTTCACTTCTGCATTTAATATAGGGTCGCGAATGATTTTTTTTACTTCACTGTTACTTTGGGTAAGTTCGTTGCTAAAGTTGGTGAGTATGGACTGATAGGCAGTAAGGTCATCTAAAATTTCTTTTAGCATGATTACGCCGCTGTTTAGACTGCGAAGATTCATCCTGCTGCCATTTTTTTCAAGCCTTGTTTTAAAGCCTTTTACTTTTCGCTCTATGTCAGGCATGTTCAATGAAATAGGCGTAAGATCAAATTTTCGCCGGATCAAAAAATCTGTATGGTCAATCGTAGCAGTGTAGGAGGCTACTTTGTTAACCAAAGACGGAAGCATGCTGTCACTCACGACTGTTTTTACTTCACTCCCCTGCTCCTTTGGTTGTTGTTGCGCAAACGCCATGTGCAGGAGCATCAGTTGCGTTATTACAAAGGTTGCGGCACAACGACGCTGCTGTTTGTTAAGAGCGATTTTTAGCATGATATTGGTTTAAATACACCTGCAATAAATCCATTGCATTAGTTGATTAAAAAGAAAATACTGCACATAAAATTATATTGACTGATAAAGTGAAATGTATCATTTCGTAACCAGGCCAGCGGGCAATTTGTGCCAAAACTAATCTTGCAAAAATAAAGAAAGCGCTTAACTAATTTTAATTTTTAAAAGAATCGGTCACTGCGACGGCAACGCTTTTAAATGTAATATTTATAAACAGATTTCTTTTTATAAATATTATTTTTACCTTTAAAAGATTCACCAAAAAACAACACATGAAGTCGATTGCACTGCTTGCTCTTTTAGTATTCAATGTATTATGTTATGCCCAACAATTGAACGACTGGGAAAATCCAGCCCTGGTATCGCAGGGAAAAGAAAACCCCCACGCTACGGCGATGATTTTTGCCAATGCCTCTGATGTAAAAAATGATGACTATAAACAGTCTCCTTTTTATCAGTCATTAAATGGAACCTGGAAATTTGTGTACGCAGACAAATATGCCAACAGGCCAATGAACTTTTTTGAAACCACCCTTGATGATTCTAAATGGAGCGATATTCCGGTGCCATCCAACTGGGAATTAAAAGGGTTTGGCATCCCCATCTATACCAATATCATTTACCCCTATCCTAAAAACCCTCCCTATATCGGTGACAATAATCCTGTGGGAACTTATAGAAAACAATTTACAATTCCTGATACCTGGAATGGCAAAGATGTTCTGTTGCAATTTGGTTCTATTACCGGTTGTGCCTTTGTATATGTAAACGGCCAAAAGGTTGGTATCACGAAAAATTCCAAATCGCCTGCGGAATTTAATATCAGTCAATACCTGGTGAAAGGTAACAATGTACTGGCCGTGCAGGTGTTTCGCTGGCACGATGGCAGCTACATGGAAGATCAGGATTTTTGGCGCATCAGCGGTATAGAACGAAATGTGTTTTTATACGCCCTTCCAAAATTATCAGTGTGGGATTTCTTTTTAAAAGGAGATTTGGATGCAACATACACGAACGGACTTTTCAGTGCAGCAGTGGATGTAAGGCAGTTTGCAGGCAACACAATTAAAAGAGGCGCCATATCAGTAGAAGTGCAGGATAAATCAGGTAAATCTGTTTTTAACCAACAGCAAAAATTTACTGTTGGTACAGATTCAATACAAACCATTTCTTTTAATGGCATAGTAAAAAATCCGTTGAAATGGAGTGGAGAATTTCCTAACCTGTATGATTGCATCATTACCTGGAAAGATGCCGCCGGCAATGCGCTGGGCGTTACGGGCTCGAAGATTGGATTTAGAAAAGTGGAAATAAAAGAGGCGCAGTTATTTGTAAACGGCGTAGCTATTTATGTACATGGCGTTAACCGACACGAACATGATGAAATAGAAGGACATTCCATCTCAAAAGCTGGTATGATAAAAGATATTCAGCTAATGAAGGAATATAATATCAATGCGGTGAGAACCAGCCATT
>JANYFI010000777.1 GCA_025362765.1 Ferruginibacter sp.
AAATGTTGCAAAGCATCCAGGTAAGTATCCAGTTCGTAATTGAGGCAACATTTTAAACGGCCGCATTGACCGCTCAATTTGGTTTGATTAATGCTTAAATTCTGGTAACGTGCCGCATTGGTATTTACACTTTTAAAATCAGTCAACCAGGTACTGCAGCACAATTCGCGACCGCAACTGCCTATTCCTCCCACTTTACCAGCTTCCTGCCGGGCGCCAATCTGTTTCATTTCCACCTTTACCTTAAACTCACCGGCGTATATTTTAATCAATTCTCTAAAATCTACCCTGTCATCAGCAATATAAAAAAACGTCGCTTTACGGCCATCTGCCTGAATCTCTACTTCCGCTACTTTCATTTCAAGCCGCAACTGTTTGGCTATGGCGCGGCTGCGAATCATTACTTCTTTTTCCCTGGCCTTGGTTTCTTTCCATTTATTCAGGTCAGTTTCATTGGCCCGTCGAAGGATTTTTTTTATGTCAGCACTATCTTCCTTTAAATTATTTTTTTTCAGTTGTAGTCTTACCAGCTCGCCGGTAAGATTTACACTGCCAATGTCAAAACCACTCACGCCTTCCAGCGCCACCACGTCTCCTTTTTCAAAAAAATGGGTGGTGGTATTTTTAAAATAATCCTTACGGCTTCCGTTATTGAAACTTATTTCTACAATTCTGCAGCCACTTTCCGGATCGCTAAAAGGCAGGTTGGCCAGCCAGTCGTGCACGTTCATGCGGTTACAGCCTCCGCTGCTGCAACTGCCATGGCTTTGGCAACCACCCGGAACCCCGTCTTTACTTGTTCCACAACTTCCACATCCCATATAACTGAGTTATTAAAAATGAATAATGTTAAGAAAGGAAATTTTTTTGAACCAGGCAGGAGAATATCTATTAGGCTTCATTGGCGTCGCACTCTTGTACTATAGTTATACTATTGAACGACCCCATTAGCTGATGTAAAACATTACCGGACTATTGGCGCCTTGAGAGCATATATAACTAAAAGTTCCCCAAAATTACGGGGCATCGACAATCAATGTTAACTACAGCAGGGATAGATTTTTTAATCAATAACCATCTTTCCCTGCACTCCAAAGCCACTGGCCATTTTCCTCAATGTACCAAAATTAATGAATTGTTACTAATAATATGATACAACTTAATGGAAAGGGCATGAAACAGCATTTTGCCATTGGCATTACGTTCTACATAATAACTTGCTTTATCCAGTTCCTTTATAATGGCTTCCTGCTGCGATACGCTGCACAATTTATTCAGGCGAAGGGCAAAATCCTGCTCTTGGCTGCCTGTTTCGGCCAGGCTAATCAGTGAAGGAATGCTTTTGAGGCGGATTGCCTGTTCCAGCAGATGGGTAAAATATTTAAGAAACTGCTTTTGTTTTTCTCTGCCCTGTTTGCTCATTTCATCAATCCACTTTACCTGGCCCGCCAGGTTCTTTTTTACCAGCATATTTAACCATTCCCTTATAATTGCCTGCCAGTCATCATCTACATGTTGCAATAATTGAAGGGCTTCCCTGTAGTTGCCTTCGCTTAGTGCCGCTACCTGTTGCGCTTTCTCCATGGCAACGCCGCTTTTTAACTCTAGCGCCGCTTCAATTTCCAGGTTGGTGAGCAGGGGGATTTTTACCAGTTGTGTTCTTGATAAAATGGTCGGCAAAATAGCGCCCTCATTTTCTGCCACCAGCATAAACAACGTATTTGGAGGTGGTTCTTCTATCAATTTTAATAACTTATTGCCGTTTTTTGTAAGGTATTCAGGCATCCAGATAATTAGAATCTTATACTCACTTTCAAAACTCTTCAAACTTATTTTCCTGTTAATATCATTGCATTCCTCGGCGGTAATATTCCCTTGTTTGTTGTCTGCGTTAATAAATTGGAGCCAGTCGTACACATTCCCGTAAGGATGCAAAGAAAAAAATTCCCTCCATTCGGTAATATAATCGGTGCTAACAGGGGTTTGACCAGATTTTTTTGTAATTACCGGGTAACTGTAGTGTATATCCGGATGCATCAGTTTCGCCGCTTTTACGCAGGCCGCACAAACACCGCAGGAATCGCTGTGAACTAAATTTTGTTCGGTAGCGGCCGGCTC
Organism: Ferruginibacter sp.; assembly: GCA_025362765.1. GTDB lineage: Bacteria > Bacteroidota > Bacteroidia > Chitinophagales > Chitinophagaceae > Ferruginibacter. The sequence goes on from JANYFI010000777.1 coordinate 2,119, forward strand.
CTCTCCAAAAAGGGAAGACCCCGGATTAGCCTGTTTTTTACCATTAACCTTTTCGCAAACAATATATTGCGCAAAGGCCATGGCCAGCGATAAGGCTCCACTTCCTTCTTTACCTAAAAAAAGCAATGCATGGCTTAACCGGTTGTGTTGTACCAGTTGCACCAGTTGCTCTTTCGTTTCTTTCTGACCTGTTATATTGTTGAATTGCACCGTGCAAATATAGTTTTTACCGGGAGTATCAACAGAGCGGGTATAAAAAAAGCGGCTCAGGATGAGCCGCTGTAACATAATTTCTGTTTTCTGTTATAATTTACCCGTGAGTTCGTCGCTCATAGGGGTAACTTTACTGTCGAATTTTGTAATGACGTGGCCGTTTTCATCCAATAAAAATTTATTGAAATTCCATGTGATGGTTGCATCTGACACCCCGTTTTCACTTTTATTACAAAGCCATTTATAAATTGGAGCCGTATCATCTCCCTTTACAGAAATTTTGGCTGCCATCGGAAAGGTAACGCCGTAATTCTTTTTACAAAACTCTTTTATTTCGCCATTGGTACCAGGTTCTTGTCCGGCAAAATTATTGGCGGGAAAACCTACAATCACCAGTTTATCCTGGTATTTTTTGTACAAAGCTTCCAAGCCCTCGTATTGTGGTGTAAAGCCACAGGCAGACGCAGTGTTTACAATCAATATTTTTTTGCCTTTAAATTTGGCGAAATCAATGGTAGTGCCGTCCAATGCTTCTACTTTAAAATCGTAGATAGATTTTGAAGACACCGTTGGTGAAGTTGTTGTATGCATAAATATGTTATTTGAACTGGCTGCGCTAAATAAAAGCGCAAAACTGACTGACAATAATTTGATCATAAATTTAATTTTAGTTTATAACGAATAAAAATACAGGTTTGTTTAATAATTATTGTTTTTCATAACAACCGATATCCGGTAATACTGATGAACGGTTACTGTCATCCAGATCTTTCGCAAAACCAGTGCCACCAATTCCCTTGTGAATTCCCGGTGCAAGTATATTATTTGTATGAAAATCGTATAGTTGTTTTGTAAAATCAATATTGTCAAATAATGGGTCTTCATTTTTAATACCAGCTTCAATGGTACAATTAAGCGGATCTGTTGTGGCCTTATACAGACAATGATCAAAAAGTACATTAAATACGCCGGAGCCTTGTTTGTCTGTTGTTACCTCGTTATCCACGGCCCCATTATCGCCCCAAAATATACAATTGCGAAATACGGCGGTTAAATCAGCTGCGAATATATTACCATCCAGCGTAGCATAATCTGTGGCCACCAATACGGGTTTTTTATGAAGGCCATATGTGGTGGAATAGGCTGCAATGGTACAGTTGGTAAGGGTATAATTACCGCCATAGGTTAAGCTTACATTGGCTCCGCAATTGGTTATTAAAGTATTATCGGCCTCTACGCTGGAGTTCACACAAATCAGGCCGGCATCATAAGCGTTGTCAATAATACACCGGTGCAAAATCAATTTTGGCCGGCTGTTTACAGAAGGCTTTTCAACGGCTATTGCCTGGTAGGCGTTTTTAACAAGGGCATGGGTTAGTACATTGTCTTTACTGCTTCCCGTGAAATAAATGCCCGGCCAACTTGCAGGCAGGCTTTTGTAATCAGCATCCAGCCGGTCACCGCTAAAAGTCACCTGTTTTTCTATAGTGCCATTTGTTATAAGGGTACCATCAACAATCAACGGCGCATTGGCATGCGAATAAATTTTGCAACCAGCGTCGATGGTAAGCGTTGCCGCAGAATCGATGCGTAAGCTTCCCAACAAGACATAGGGTAGATTGCTATTCCATTCCACATTGCCCTTTATAACCCCGTTACGTAAAAAATTGGCGTTTTGCCCATAGGCTTCTAATTGTATAAAATGAGTATTTCCATTAAACATGATCATAATGCTATCCCGTACAATAAAGGGAAGATTGGCAAAGTTGGGATTTACATGTACTGTTACAAAAACATATATACTGTCGTTGGCCGCCATTTCAATATTGCTTACTTCTGCTGAGGGAGACCCATTTACATTTATTTTAAACGCAGATGCCGCACCGCCCATTAATTTAATTTCGCTCAGCAATAGTTTTTGGTTGTTGAGATTATTAATCTTAAAAGATTGGGTGATGGAACCTACGCTGGTAAAAACGGTATCATATTTAAGGCTGTCGGCGCTGGTTGACAGCCGGGCATTTTGACTAGTAATAAAAGAATCTTTCTGACATGAGGAGAAGAGGAGGCAAATTATTGTAGTCGTCAGACACACGAAATTGCGTAGTCTGAAATAATTTGGTACAATTTGCTTCATGTTTCAAAAGTAGTTATTTATTTCAATTGATTTTTTTACCACTGTTGCTATTTAGGAGCATATGCCAGTGTGGCAATACTGAGTGATACATTATCTACCGCTGCAATGATACTTCCGCAGGCTTCGAGGGTTGCCCCGGTTGTTACCACATCATCTACCAATAATACGTGTTTACCTGCCAGTTGGATTGCATTATTGATGGTAAAACTTCCTGCTACATTTCCCCATCTTTCTGTGCGGTGTTTTTTTGTTTGTGTATCAGTGTAGCGCTGGCGTAGTACATTATTTTTTATTACCGCCACATTCATTGCGGCAGCCATCCCATGGCAGATAACTGTTGCCTGGTTGTAACCGCGTTTTCTTTCCTTTTCAGGATATAGAGGTAAAGGGATAAGTGCATTCACAGTATCAAAGCGCTTGCTTTTTAGTAATGTTTTGCCCATCATTTCTCCCAGGTAAAAGCCAATATCTTTATTGCCTTTGTATTTA
>JANYFI010000808.1 GCA_025362765.1 Ferruginibacter sp.
TCATCTGGCTACCCAAATGCTTTTCTTTATAGGCGGTAGGTTCATCCAGCCGGTAGTGATAATGCCAATAGTCATTGGCTGAAACATTTAACAAATCTTTTATTTCTTTTAAGAACAAAGACTCCCTTATTACAGAAAACAAATGAAGACTTTTATTGATTAGCATTGCGAGTTGCGCAAGCCTTACAGTAGGGAAATTTGCCGGACGCATACGTAAAAAAAACAAGGGCAGCTGGATGGACGGCAGTGTATATTTCTTTTTCAAATACCAATATTCTTTTTGCAGCATCAAGGGATAGGATTCTGTAAAATTGCTATATAATAATCCTGCCTGCCCTAATAATAACGCCTCCAGCTGGTGCGGCTGGTTTTTGTGTTTTGCCAATAGCGTTACCGGCAAAGAGCGGGCAATTTTTTCGAAAGTTTCACTGTTTACCTTTATCCCGAAATTGTAGGCCAGCAGCCACCAGAAGGTTTCTTCCCAATGATTGTTATTTACGGCCAGGTGTTCAAAAATCACTGCGGCCTTTTGTTGTAAACGCTCAGCCAGCAAACGGTCTGCCCAGCTTTTCCAGGTAAGATTATTTATATGTTGAATATTTTGTTCGCAGGGTATAAATGTTGTCGCATTCATCAATTCATCGTACCGGTTTAGCAGCATATTGGATACCCGGCTTTGTAGTTCAAGCACTGGAAAAGATAAATCGATCAAACCGTCGTCCAGCCATACCACATGCAGTATAATATTGCCGTAATTTTTATCTTCACCATGGCGGTGCGTTACCCAGTCGGATGATTTAAGATGTAATTCAATATTGCCCGCCCAAATAGTATCTGCTACTTTAATATTGGCTTCCAAAAAATCGGGGCCCTGGTTGGTATTCAAAATACCGGCGTTATTTATTTGTAGTGGTTCATTTTCTGTGGTAGTAAGCAATGCATGATTAAAATATTGAAACCGCCAGATATATTGTAGCAACTTTTCCGTCATGATGCTGATTTTAATTGGTTAAAACCTAAATGTTTACCAATCTACAAAATCAAAGTCAACAATGCAATAGTGCCTGCACCACCCTGCTTACCGGCAATCCCATAACGTTATAAAAATCACCTTTTACCGATTTTATTCCCACCACACCAATCCATTCCTGTATAGCGTAGGCGCCCGCTTTATCATACGGTTTGTATTTATCTACATAAAATTCTATTTGCGCCAGTGTCAATAAATGAAACTCAACTTCTGTTGTGTCTGAAAAAGCGATTTCCACACTGCCATTTAAAATAACTACTCCCGTAATTACCTTGTGTTGGCGGCCGGATAATTTTGTCAGAATTTTAATGGCATCTTCCCGGTCTGCGGGTTTACCAATGATTTCGCCATTTAATACCACGATGGTATCCGCCGCCAGTATAGGTACGCCCGGCTGATGGAGTTGCTTAACGGCTAGTGCCTTATTGCGTGCAATGTATACAGCCACGTCGGCTGCAGGTAAATCCAATGGATACCATTCGTCTGTTGACTGAACAATCACTTCAAAAGACACTTCTGCCCATTCCAGTAATTGCTTTCGCCGGGGCGACTGAGAAGCCAGGATAATTTTTTTCGGTTGATTTTCGACAGAAAAATCAGTTGCCTTTAAAGCGCTCATCGTTCAAACTAGTTTTAGAATTTTCATTTGCTGAAGTATCAGGCTGTTTCTACAAATACCACCTGAAGAAAAGAATGGATAAAATGCCGCTAAGCATCACCAGTTTAATCACGCTGCTTAAGCGATGGTATTGGCCGCTATTTTGGGCAGTGTACAATTTTCGCAGTATCCACATCAAGGGCATTAATACAAATAAAAAACAATAAATCGTGGTAATACACCAACCAAGCTGGAAAGCATAAAATTGCAAAATAGTAACGGCGCCAATCAGCACTATCAGCCATACGCCCGTAAATACTTTTGAAGAGGGTACGCCCCACACTATAGGCATCGTTTTACAATTGTATTTAGCGTCGCCTTCCATGTCTTCTATATCCTTTATCACTTCCCTTATGAGCGAAATAATAAACGCAAAACCTGCGTACAAAACCGCATACTTAAATATATGATTCATGGCCGACGAAAAACCGGGGCTGGATGGAGAAAAAAAATGAAATGTATTACTGATGGCAAAATAAAGCACCATCACAGTCCAGGCAGTTAA
>JANYFI010000810.1 GCA_025362765.1 Ferruginibacter sp.
TGCAGCAGTTCCTGTTGTGTTTTGATTCAATGTTGGAAAGTCAGCGGCTACCGCTATGGATGGAATACCTGTTGCGGTGCTATTTTTCATAATGCCGGTTCCAAGTCCTGCTAAGGAAGTTCCGTTTATTTTTCCTACAACGGTAGCACTTTGCGTTCCCGTTACATCGCCGGCAAGGTTGCCTGTAAAAGACCCTGCACTTCCTGTTACATTTCCTGATGGAACCACATAATCCGTACCTGCCGTAGCCGCACTAATTGTTGTTCCATTGCTCTTTACCATACCGTTAATCGCTTTTACTACCGGGTCTGTTTCTGTATAAGAAGTTAAAAAACCGGGTGTAGTATTTACCCATTTGCCGGTTGCTATATTATATTGCAATACCTGGCCATTGATAGGATAACTGATAGCCGCATCTGTTGCGCCCCCTAAACTGGAGGAGGAAATATAACCTGATGGATTAGTGGCATTATAAGGTGTAAACCCCAAGGCTGTTTGCTTGCCGTTAAAAATGGTCCAGTCAGCTGCAGATAACGCACCCCTGCTGGTGGCAGACGCAGTAGGTATATTAAACGTATGCGTACCTCCCGAGCTACTGATGTTAAAATCAGTGCCAGTGGTACCGGTGGTAAATGTTTGGGTAGTGCCTGTTAAACCATTGATAGAAGTAATGGCATTCCCGCTGTATAATAAAGGCGTCCATACAGGTGCTGCCGAAGTACCCGTATTTACTTTAAATACGTTGTCCGTTGTATTAAATATCAGCAGGCCGGTAGCTGGTGACGCGATGGTATTTTGCTGCGTTGTAGTCATACGCGGCATCAGGAAGCCCTTGGTAGTACTTGCGATATCCACCATGGCGCTGGCATCCGGTGTTGAACCATCTGTATTAATGGCCATGTTTTGCGCCTGCGCTGAATGAACCATGCAGGAACCCATGACAAGGAGAAATAAGATAAAGTTTTTCATGTATGTATGTTTGGATATTGGAATGTTTCTAAAATTTTACGGCTGATTAACAGCTTATTGTTCTATTATTAAGGGTAGTGTTTCAAGTGTATTAGCAGCTCCACCAATTTGTAAAGTATACTGTCCCGACGGCAAATAAGTACCGGTCTTCAACTCCTGGGTGGTGCTTCCGCTGCTGACGAATAATTCCGTGCTCCATATTAACTGGCCATTGCTGTTTATTAAACGGAATTTATATTTTCCGGCAGCCTGGTTAGCGAACTGAAGATGAATGATACTTCCTTCTACAGGATTTGGATGTACGGTAAAAGGAATAATTTTTCTTTCAATTATTACATTTACCAGCTGGCTGTATTTTACCATTCCATTCAAATCATACCATTTAATTCTATAAAAATTATTTCCCGATACTACTTTTGTATCAATCCACTTGTAGGCGTTCGCAGGGTTATTATTTCCGTTTACAGCCGTTGTATTCACAGCCATAAACGTCGTTCCATCGGTTGATTTTTCCACGTCATATTTTACAATGTTTAGTTCGTTTTCTACGGCCCACTCTACGGCGATATTTTCATTTTGCTGATATGCTTTTACAGTTGTAAATGTTACCGGTAATACTACGGTTGGTTTAAATATAATTTTAAAGCGGGTTGAAGCGGCAGAAGCCGCAGCAGCATTAATAGAAAAATTAACAGTTGTTGTTCCGTCAAGGCTGATCGCTTTATTTGTACCAAGATAGCTGTCAACCAAATAACCCATCAAATTGGGCTGCTGCAGATTGCCGGCTTTAAAAATAAACTGGTAAGCTCTTTGCGTAGTGGTGGCGAGTTTAAGAAACACGGTGTCATTGGCGCTGAGTGCGGACCGTCTTTCTGCAGCGAGAGAAATGCTGTTTCTTAACATACTGAGATTTTCGTTTGTATTACCAAATTTTACGGCGTCATCCCGGTCTATTCCACTACTGAATACATCATTGAATTCTGCAAAAGTACCGTCGGCAAGCGTGGTGGTGTTAGCTGCATTTAACAGGTTCAGCGTCACTTTTATAATTCCTGAAGGATTGCCAATTGGTCTGAATCCAATATTGCTTCTATTAGTGCTTTTACTTGATTCGTTGAAAGTAATAGAAGCTGGATTGTTATTTTTTGTTTCTATAAAAAAGGCCTGGCCCGATTGCATGTCTGTTGTTTGGGCGCTTGGCACAGACTGACTCCAGGTACCGGTAAAAAGCAGGTCATCCATCATTACATACCCCCCAGTTTGGTTTAATGAAGGGTCCCAGGCATAAAACCGGTTAACGAGATTGGTTAGAGAAAGATTCGTAAAATTAACCGGAGAAGCATAAGGATTACCAATCAATGTAAATTTACCAGACAATGAGGCTGCTGGAAAAATTTGCGTGCCTGTTTGCAGTTCGCCGATGCCACTTAAGGTAGTATTTGTCATGGTACAGGTGCAGGTATTGGCGGCATTACGGTCACCTCTTACAAATATAAAATAGCCGGTATTATCAGCATTTCCTGAATAACCTGCGGAAATGGGCACTTTAGTATTTAGCACGTTAACCAACGCCTGCGTACTATAATTCCAGCTCTTCATTGAAACAGCATTTTGGACACTTACATCTAACCCATTGCCTAATGCACCCGTAGGGCCTGGCCCGGTTACCAGCAAGCCAATACCTGTATTGTTATTGCCCCGATCCTGCCAGGTATTATAAATAGTATTGGAATTGGTGACAGGAGCCGTTAACAGTCTCCAGGATCTTTTTTGAGGTATATATCTTTCAACAGTCGCTTTGCCTATAATCAGGCTGGCTGGTGCAACAGGCGCTACTCTTGCGGTAAGATTGACGTCTGATTTTAAAATAAGATTACTGTCCGCATATAAATTGCCACCATTTACTGACAGCACATTACTAACTACGGCTAAGGATTTTAAGGCGGCCCCATAAGCCGATTTATTAATGGTAAGATTATTAAAACCAGTGGTACTGGTGCCTGATAAAAAACTAATGGTGGTATCAGCGTCGCCAATGAATGAAAAAGTACTGCCGCCCGCTGAAAAAATACCATTGTTTTTAAAGGAAGTATTATTTATAACCACGTTAATATTTCCAGTCAATACCATGTTACACCCTGCATACATTTTAACTTCTTGTGCATGTGCCGTATCCATAATAAAAATGAGCCAACCTAACCGGCAAGCTTTTTTTATCATCGTGTTTTTATTAATTGGGAAACGCATAAATATTCCCTGGCATTTTTGTGAAGACGAAGCTGTATTTCGTTTCAGTGGTAACCAGGTTCTCTTAAAAACGGGATAATAATAGCGGTATTGTTAGTAAAATTTCGATATCTGGCAGAGGTTTTTCTAATCACCCATAGAAGAAATTCGCTACCGTGGAATTGCTGGCTGCAAATCTATTTTTTTGCAACAACAAGCTGCTTTTTTTCATTGATAAGAAGGGCCCATTTTTCAAGCATACCCATCAATTCATTTAACTCTACAGGTTTGCTAATATAGTCATCCATACCAGATTGCATACAATCCTGCCGGTCACCCTGCATTACGTTTGCAGTCATGGCAATTATTACCGGCTGCGACTCCAGGCATAACCTGATCATACGGGTTGCTTCCATGCCATCCATTTCCGGCATTTGAACATCCATTAAAATTAAATCATAGTTGCTGGTACTAACCACTTCCAATACTTCTTTTCCATTATTGGCTAATTCCGTGATGTATCCCAGTTTTGAAAGTATTTTCGTTGTCCATTTTTGATTCACCGGATTATCTTCTGCTATAAGAATATTTAGCGGGTACTGTTTGGAAAAAGTAGTGGATAATTTATGCACTTTATGTTGCTTATTTTCCTGCGTTGTATCTTTCTTCCTTAGCTGGTTCGCAATGGCCTCCAGCAGCAACCGGGGCTTAATTGGCTTGTTGACTACAGCGCCTAAAATTCCGTCATATTCCTTATAGTGTTCATCGTTTGCCGGGTTAAGTAATATCACAGGCAATTGCGGATATTTTGTGCGGATACTTTGTGCCAGCTCAAGACCATTCATTTCCGGCATTGTTAAATCCGTTATGATTACATCAAAAGAAATCTGGGTTAATATTTCCAGCGCTTCCTTTGCGCTGGCTGCTGAAGTAGTTTCCATTTGCTGGCTTTCCAGTTGCCTGCATATTAAATCTCTTGTTGTAGCATTGTCATCCGCCACCAATATTTTCTTTCCGGCCAGTTCATTTATTTCTGCATGAACGGCCGAACGGGAAGGTTGCATGCCTGCTTTACTGTAAATAGAAAACGTAACCGCCGTACCTTTTTCTTCAGCACTTTCAAAGTGTATAGTACCGCCCATGAGCGCCACCAGTTTTTTACAAATAATAAATCCCACTCCTGAGGCGGCGGGGTTATTACTAACCGGCGTCATACTGTTAAAGTCCTGCCGCAATAATTTTGTTTGTTCTGCGGGCATGCCCCTGCCTGTATCCCTTACGGTGAACTCCAGTTTTATCCTGTTATCATCTTCACAGATTAATAGTTTCACCTCTATAAAAATTTCACCTTTAGCTGTAACTGCCAATGAATTTTCTATCAGGTTCATCAGTATCTGGCGCAACCGTTTTACATCCACGATAACCTGCTTTGGTACGTTACTTTTTATTTCGTACAATAAATCAATACCTGCCGTTGCTGCTTTTATAGCAAAAACATCCAGTACTTCTTCTATGCAATTGCTTAAATCAATGTCGTTGGCTTCCAGGTCTCTTCCTGATTCTGTTTTGGAATATTCCAGAATATCATTCACCATTATTTCGTTGATTACATTCATCAGTTTACCACCGGAATGAATGATTGTAGTTACATATTCCTGCTGCTCACCTGTAAGATCGGTTTCGTTTAATAGTATCGCCATTCCCAATACGCCATTCATTGGTGTACGCAATTCATGATTGATTCTTGAAAGCAACAGGCCTTTATTACGTTCTGCAAACTGGGCTTTATCCATCGCTTTCTGTTCATTTTTAGCAGAATATAACAGTAGTTCATTCTTTTCCAATACCTGCCTTTCCAGGTCGAGGCGAAAATTTTTTAGCGCATTTATTTTTATAAAATGAAATAGCACAGCTGTCGCGGCCAATACCAACAATAGTAA
>JANYFI010000822.1 GCA_025362765.1 Ferruginibacter sp.
TTTTACTGGCTCCCGGCACACGTATGAATCGCAATATGTTTTAGTGGGTAGCGGTTCCGATAAAGTTATTATAGCCTCCGACAATAGCTGGTATTATTATAACCTTACCAGTTTGTTATCGATTCCCATTACGTTTGATCAAAAAGCTTATATAGAAAATCTAAAAAGAATGAAAAGCATGGTGAAAAATATTGACATGATTATTCCCGGACATGACCCATTGGTATTTTCTAAATTTCCCAAAGTAGCAGAGGGTGTAGTTAAAATAAAAAACTGACTTAAACTTTATTTTATAACCGATGAAAGCTATAACAAGCATGTATGAAACACACTAAAACTATTGCCTTCATTAGCTTCTCAGGTTGCCTGCTATTTTTTGTGATAGTATTCAGCCTGCATTTTTTACGACCTGATAAAAATATGCTTACTTGTTTTGTAAGTGAATATGGAGTGGGCAATTACAGCTGGTTAATGAGGATTGCTGGTTATGCACTTACAGTGGCAGCAACACTGCTGCTAACAGGATTGTTACTGAATATTAGAGCAGCAAAAAAAAGCAGTATATCTCTATGTTTTTTTTGTGTTGGGTTTTTGTTGCTTACAATATTTCCTACGGATGTGCCGGTATTTCCGCCAACACCCCACGGCTTAATACACGCCATCGCTGCCTTAATTGCATTGATCAGCCTCGCTATTTCAATGATTACCTGGGGTGTTGATTTTAAGAAAAATCAATACTGGAAAAGCGTTGCAAAAACTTCTATTTTTTTTGGGGTGATTAGTTTGGTTTTATTGATTGTTCATATTGCCAGTCCTGTTGCACTTAAGGGGCTTACACAACGGTTTTTATTGGTTTGGGATATTGGCTGGCTTTTTTTAATGAGTATAAAATTGTATCGAACTGCCGTGTTTGCCTCGCCGCTAAAAAGCATAGCTTAATTCTTTTCAGGTTAATTAAAAGTGAGCCCAAAGAAATTTAAATTATGTTGAGAACCAAACTACGTTAAATGGGTATCGTTCTCAAATTGTATAATCGCATCGATGGGTTTTATAGCGCCTGTGTTTTAAAAGGGCTTAGTCCAAACTATTACTGCTTAAGCATTGCAGTGCAAAGAGGCAGCAACGATTGCCAGCATTTAGTAAAAGATTTTAGGTGATTTTAGTAACAACAGCCGGCAGTATTTTGGCTGCTTAAAATAGCGCATTGGGAAGAGCGTTGAAATTGATTGCCCGTAACCAGTGATTCAATGAGGGGTATAAGCGGGTGTCATTTTATCACTATACAACATCGTGTACTTTGGCCATTACACGGTATATTAGCTAATGATACAATACTCATTTTTTCCAACGGATACCCGTTTGTCAGAATATATATATTCTTATGGGATGATTGAAGTACCGAAGGGCAATACAGAACCATTGATGTCACCTCCAAATGGGCTGACAGGATTTTTAATAAGAGTGAAAAGTGATGAGGATGCCCGCCTGGTAGCCACTATTGACAATGATAATCCTATCGGACATCAACCCAGTTATGTAATTGGGCAAATAACTTATCCCATTCACGGCTACGCTGTCGGATTACTTACTTTCCTGGTGGTGTTTTTTCAGCCCTTGGGAATGTATCAGCTCTTTGGGGGTAATATGAACAGACTCGCCAATAAGTCTGTGGATTTATTCGATTTTTTAGGGGATGAAAAAGCAGCGGAGCTAATGCAGAAATTACAGGCAAAAGACGACACCGATAGCCGGGTTGATATTTTGAATAAGTTTTTTCTTCAGCAAAAAGTAACAGATAACTGTGATAATGAAAAAAAAGTGCTTGACATAATTCATAAGGCACAGGGTAACATTAGGATCAAAGAGATGGAAGAAGCCTTGTCAATAAGCCGGAGAACTTTAGAAAGATATTTTAAGGAAAAGATAGGCATCAGCCCAAAGGTATATGCACAAATTTTTCGTTTTAAATGCGCCATGCAATATTTGGAAGCTAACCCAAATACAACATGGACGGAGTTAACTTACGGCAATGGGTTCTTTGACCAAAGCCATATGATACGTTATTTTAAAGAATACCTGAAGGTGTCACCCAATAATTTGGTAAATGTTGACATGAATTTGGTAAGTTATTTGCTTCGTAACTAAGCGGAAAATTTTGATAAAGACGATTTTGTCGCATCTGTACAATACCGGCATGTTACAACGGTATAGATTTGCGTATGTGAGGAAAAATATTGTCTCAATATTGATCTCCCATCTTAAAATATCAATACCTGATAAAACCATCAAAGTTTTTTTACCGATTCGCTGGGATAAAAATTTCCAATAATAAATTTGGGCAGCCTGTTTTTTCACAGTGCGTTGTTAAAGTGTAGCAGTAGGTTTATTTATTGCCTGGCATTTTATTGCGACCATTAGTATTACGTAAAAGGGAGTTGCAAAAAACATAAGGAAAGACTGGATTCATATTCTGTCAGGGCTATTTAAAAAAAAGTGTTATCAGAATAAATAATGAAATGGCAATAGCAAATAAAAATCCCTTTAAATAATATGTATTGTAAAAAATCAACGTATACTAACATTGCTTGTTTTACATTAAATAAACAGGTTTTTTTTGAAGGTATCGCAAAAATGAGTGCCGCTGTAGAATTAACGGTTGATGAACATAACAACAGCAATGGGGAAAATGAACCATTGGTGCATAATAGTAGTGAAATGTTTCTATTGAAAACTTTCGAGTCAACCGGCGATTTTAGAGAAGATACCACAGAAATAAGGATGAATAGAGGCGAAGTTGAGCACAGTTTTTTTGCACAACCAGGCAGAACTTATAGACTTGGAGTAATAGCCCGTGTAGATGCGAGTCATAATTTCAGAGGTATAAGATATGATAATATTAGCGATATTATAGGGGTCGCAACATTTCATAGTGTTTTGACAATGAAGGTAAATTCTATAACGGTTAAAAATACACTACAAGAGACAAAATAAAATCGTAGGAGAATTTGTAGTTGGCAAATAAATTAAAATGGAAACGATTTACAAAAACAGTCATTACCTTTTTATTGCCGTGCTTTTAATGGCATTGGCCGGTTTTTGGAAAACTTATTTTGGCAAAATTGCGGATTTTGATGGCGTTTCAGGGTTGATGCACTTCCCTGCTGTTATGGTGTTGGCGTGGCCCGGCATTTTGATTGCACAACCTATTTTGATTCGCAATAAAAAAATTGAAATGCACCGGCTGGTTGGCAAAATACCTTATTTTGTTGTACCACTTTTAGTGCTTTCAATTATCTTGTTGATACGGCTTTCATTTATCCGAAATACCCTTCCGCAAAACCCTGCGATTGATTTGCGGCTTGTAGGCATTGCCGATTTAACCTTTTTTATTCCTTGTTATTTACTGGCTGTTTATTACAAAAAGAAAACCAGTTACCATGCACGTTTTATGGTAATGACGGTTTTACCATTTATCAATCCAGCGCCTGGGCGTTTAAATAAAAATACTGTATGAAAAAACAGTATTTTTTTAAATGTTAGCCAACCTTATAGGTTCCTCTTTGAGGCGCACAAAGGAAGCGTTGGTAATAAGCAATAGTCAGCAGTTGCGCCTGGTCGTTCCATAAGGAAATGCCGTAACTATGGTCATTGGGCTCTTACAAAATATTATAACAGAATAATTACTTTATGTATGAATAAATATTTAGCCAATCTAACACCCATGCGTGGCATTGCGGCCATGCTTACCGTCATTTATCACGTTGATTTAATGCTCGGCAATGGTGGTGATTTTCTTATTAAAAGAAGCCACTCGATGGTGTTAAGCCGCATGTATTTAATGGTTGACTTTTTTTTTATTTTAAGTGGTTTTATCATGTGCCATGTATACGGAAAACTGTTTTCCGCTAGGGTTGATAAAAATTCATTCAGGAAATTTACTATAGCCCGTTTTGCAAGAGTATATCCATTGCATTTGCTTACACTTACCTACTGTATTGTGTTGTTTTTTGTTACTGC
>JANYFI010000825.1 GCA_025362765.1 Ferruginibacter sp.
AAATGTTACCGGATCTTCGCCACACAAGCCGAGCTGAACCGCAATATCAGTGCCATGCCCAACACCGGTTTTTGCCAGCGAACCATATAATAATACTTCAATATTTTCAACCTGGTCCAGTATTTCTTTTTCTTCCAGCGATTGTAAAAAAAGCAATGCCGCCCGCCACGGCCCCAGCGTATGGCTGCTGCTTGGTCCCACGCCAATCTTAAACATGTCTATTATAGAAATGGCTTCGTGGCTCAAAATATAATTTTTTATTTATTGAACATCCACCAACTGAATATTAAAAATCAGCGTAGAGTTACCTGGTATACCGCTATAATCATAACAACCATAGGCAAGGGTTGGAGGTAAAAATAAATTGATAGTTCCACCTTTCTTAATTAAAGGAACGCCTAACTGCCAGCCCGCTATTACTCCGGATAATTTAAATGTTACAACCGGATGTCCACTGTTTGAATCAAAAATATTCCCATTGATGAATTTGCCGGTATAATTTACTGATACTGTATTGTCAACTGTTGGTGATACACCTTCGCCAGGTGCAATTATCTGGTAAAAAAAACCAGCGGAATCCTGTGTAGCGGTAATTGAATTGGCTTTCAGGTACGCTTGAATAGTAGCTATTTCTGCAGCACTCACGATACCTGTATTGTTGCAATTGTCTGGAGTGGATGATTTCTTTTTACAGGATGCCATCATAAAAGGCAATGCGATAATAATCAGTAATTTTTTGTACATGTTGTTAATTAAAGGTGTTTTGTTGATTGTCAGATTTATCTTTTTTTGATTTAATTTCTGTGTATAACTGCTCATTCATCTCCCATTTAAATTGCATCCGGAAGTACGCATAAAAAACAATGATTATTAGCATGGCAAACAGAATAGTTATAAAAGCACCAGGGGAAGTAGCCGACATTTTCATGTACCACTCAGGTGCAAATAACCTTACCGCAATTACCGATAAAATGATGGGCAATGTAAATAAAAACGCCATGGGCAAACCGCGGCTTATTTTACTGGTAACCGTATTTTCGTTATCCCTTACTTTTTCCCAGTAGATCAAAAATGCATTGTCTTTTTCACTGATCATTGGGCGAAGTTAACCAATAATTAAGTTGTTGTTTTGCTAATTGAGCAATATTAGTTAGGTTTGTTTTAATCAAATTGCTGTATTTTGAAAATAGAACAACTTATAGTCCAGTATTTATACACTAATAAGCAGGTTGCACTTCAAGGCATAGGAGTAATTAAATTAAAGCCGAATGTAATTTTGCCTGCCGAAGGCGATAAAGAATACGTGATGCCTACGGATGCTTTTTCATTTGACTACAATTTAAAAACAGGTGAGGATGAAAAGCTGGTGGACTATATTGTACAGCATACCAACAAAATAAAGCCACTTGCCTCGTCAGACCTTGAAAGCTATGCGATATTGGCGAAACAGTTTTTAAATATCGGCAAACCGCTTATCATGGAAGGCGTGGGCAGCATCCAAAAAAATCAGCAGGGCAATTATGAGTTTTTACCAGGTAATTTTATTACTCCCAGGATTGACGATATACCCAGGCAACCAAAGGAAAAAAGAGAAGAACCCGTTTTATTTGAAAGTGAGGTTCCTACTCAAAAAACCAACAGGACTTTCATTATCGGAATATCTGCGGCAGGAATAATTCTCGCAGGCTTGGTGGGCTATTATTTTCTGGTGGTGAATAAGACTGATACCAATATCCCGATATCCGAAATACCGGCTGTTACACAGGAAGCTCCGATAAAACAAGAAAACACTCAATCTTTATCTGTACTTGATTCATTAAAAAAAGACTCTCTTTCGAGGATTGCTACAGCACCAGTAACCAAAACAGACAGTACTACTTTTAAAATTGTACTAAAGGACTATACCTCAGAACAAGCCGTGCAAAAAGCATTCGCACGGTTGTCAAGTTATGGTCATAAACTGATCATTTTAAAGCAAGATTCTTCCAATTACAAGCTGATGTTACCATTTTATAAACCACTGGCCGATACTGCCAGAGTAAGGGATTCTGTTAAAGAATTTTTTGGTGGTAAGCCTTATGTGCAATTGTAACGAACTGGGTTAAAAAATAAAAGCGGCTAACACCTGCCGCTTTTACTTTTAAAATGGTTTCTATTATTTAATTGAAATTTACCGCAACAGAAATTTTAGGTTCTTTATTTACTTTCCCAGCTTCAATGGCTTTACCTGAAATTCCGTAGTCTTCTACCTTGATGGTAAAGGCGCTGGTTAAGGCAATTGATTTACCTGCTATCACAACCGTACCCTTGGCTGTTAAGGGTTTTACAATACCGTGCAAGGTTAAATCGCCGGTTACTTCTGCGGGATATATTCCCTCTTTGCTAAAATTAACAGCCGCCAGATTGGTGATTTTTCCTTTAAAAGTAGCGATAGGAAACTTATCTGAATCAAGCCAGTTTATGCTGTTAAAATGCCCCTGCATCATGGGATTGGCAAAAGAAAAACTTTTAATAATGGCTTCAAAAGCTATGCCGCCGGATTTAGGATCGATAGCGGCGATTACGGTTTTATTTTCCGCCCGTGGCAATGCATCCTGGCTTGTAGTCGCATCAAATTTAATGATACCGGAAGTAATAGTTCGCTTTTGGGCTGTTATAGTTGCTCCTGTAACAAGTAGTGCCAAAATAAGGGTAGCTTTTTTCATTGTAGTTTGTTTTTCGTAAAGGTTAAATACTTATTGGTTTAAAGCACATCGCTTAAAAGTGACGAATTCAGTTTCCAATATTTCGCTGTAAGCGCCGCCGCTGCACGAGCCTTTTACGGAAATTTTATCACCCTGTTTGATGGCTTTTGCTTCGGCTATATGTTGTTGCTGAAAAGCAAAAATAACGTATGACCCGGTTGAGTCGGCCATTTTTAAATTTAATGCAGTATCAGCAGGTTCAATTGAAGTAACAATACCTGTGACAGTAATAATTTTTTCTGCAAACTTTTTATTGGCGGCGGAATCATTTTTTTTAAACTCGCTTATCAATGCTGTTGCAGTAACGGTAAAGTCCGCCGCCTCCTTACTGGTATCTCCAAATTTTTCGGTAAACAGGTACCATACAAGACCCACGCCGGCAAGCGCAACAATCACAATAGCCACTAAAATATTTTTCTTTTTAAATTTACCTGTTTCCATTATTGCCTTTTTTAAATCACGGTGTTTGTATTCAAATATACAATGTGTGAACAATGAAATTTTAAAACCTGTAGTAAATTATGATAAATTTTGGTTTGCGGTTCCTTCCGCTATGTTAATATGCCAGTAGTTTAGCTTGCCGTGTAAAATATATTGAACTTTTATCGTAAGTTATTGTTATTCGCTAATTCTTATTTATGCCAATTTAGGATATGAAATTGGCGATAAATCGTTAAATTGCGCAATTATATATTTAAGTTAAACACCTTTTTTTATTTATAATGAATCATATTACCAATATCATTTTCATACTTTAATTTATGGCAAAAAAAAACTCCTTCGTTTTTTCCACTGTATCTGAGCCACACCGTATCAGAACAAAAGAAATATTGAAAAGTCACCCTGATATCAGGAACCTGATTGGTAAAAACCCTTCGACGATTTTTGTTATTATTGGCCTCGTTTCGTTACAGATAGTAATGGCCTGGTTCGTGGCAGACAAATCGTGGTGGATTGTTGCGGGCGCCGCTTACCTGATTGGTGCGTTTGCAGACCATGCCTTATTTGTAATGATACACGAATGTGCCCACAGGTTATTGTTTAAAAAACCAGAAGCTAACCGCCTCGCTGGCATATTGGCAAA
>JANYFI010000142.1 GCA_025362765.1 Ferruginibacter sp.
TACCAGTTGTTCCTGTCAATCCTTGTATTCCTTGAGGGCCAGTGGCACCATCAGCACCAGTTGTTCCTGTCAATCCTTGTATTCCTTGAGGACCGGTTGGGCCATCAGCACCGCTTACGCCAGTCAATCCGGTTAAACCTGTTAATCCTTGAATTCCTTGTGCACCAGTGGCACCCGTCAATCCTGTTGCTCCTGTCAATCCAGTTAATCCTTGTATGCCTTGAGGACCAGTTGTACCATCAGCGCCATTCAAGCCAGTTAAACCTTGAATTCCCTGTGCACCAGTTTCACCATCAGCACCAGTTGTTCCTGTCAACCCTTGTATGCCTTCAGAACCGGTTGCGCCATCTGCTCCTGTCAAACCTGTTAATCCTTGTATTCCCTGAGCACCAGTCAAGCCGGTTAATCCTTGTATGCCTTGAGGGCCTGTGCCACCATCAGCACCTGTTAATCCTGTCAACCCTTGTATTCCTTGAGGACCGGTTGATCCATCAGCACCAGTCAAGCCGGTTAAACCTATTAAACCTTGTATGCCTTGAGTACCGGTCGCACCATCAGCGCCAGTCGCTCCTATCAAACCTGTTAAACCTTGTATGCCTTGCGGCCCCTGTATACCATCAGCACCCGTTGCACCAATCAATCCCTGCGGACCGGGCGCACCGCTTAAACCCATTAATCCCTGCGGGCCCTGAACTCCGGTTGCACCGTCTGCCCCTGCCGCGCCGGTTGTACCTGCCAAACCCTGGGGACCTGCAGGACCCGTGCCTGAACTGTTTACCCATTTTATACCATTATAATGATAGTATCCTGCTACACTGTCCGTTTGATAAATCATCAGACCTATTGCGGGGCTCATTATTGCATCCCGCTGCAACTGCGTCATTCGCGGCGGAAGAAACCCTTTATTGGTGGCGTTAATTTCAAGTTTGGATGAAGCATCGGGTGTATTGGTGCCAATGCCTATCTGTGCATTACTATGTGCAGCGAATAAAATCAACAATAGCAATATCAGGTTCCTTTTCATAACAAGTTGGTTTACGTATAAATTCTTTTTTAAGATAAGCACCGTTCTATATCCGGGTAAACAAATGAAAATCATTCAGTACCAGGCATGGCGCCAAGGTTGAAATGCAAACGGGGAATGGGGAAGCCTATTTCAAAAAAAGCGTAAAGAAACCATTTGTAAGATATACGCTACCCTGCCGGTAGAAATATTTCTAAGCAGTCGATTATCTATAAAAATTGAATACCGGGGAATTGTATGCGATTTAATTTTGTGCCGGCAGGGCTGATGTTTATAATACCGTGCGTAAAAGAAAACTGTTTAGGCAAGTAGCAACGTTACCAATAAAAGTGGCGGGAATAAAAATAATCTAAACAAATTACGGATTACTGCTTCTTGCATTAACCAATCGCCTGAAGTACCATAATATTATCTGAGGGTGCATCCAACTATGTAATGAGGACTATCATATTGCCGCCTTCACCAAGGCCATTCAGTTTCACCAAAAGAAATCAATAAAACTACATTTATAAAAAGCTCGGGCACCTGCTATTTTTGCTGCCGTAAAAAAAATCGGCTACTGAAAAGCTTTGCCTTTTTTTAAGGCATTGAGTTGGTAAATAAATTATCTTTGTTTAGTAAGCTTAATAAATTCAATATGAAAAAAATAGAAGGAGAAATATGGAAAGTCATTACTTTTCATAAAAGCGCTTTCGGTAAGCGATACGCTATTTCAAATATGGGCCGCCTGGCTTGTTTTGATAAAGACCCTAACGATGGCGTATTGCTGAAAGGTTCTTTGCAGGAAGGATATCCTATCTGGCGTTTTACAAAAAAGAAAAAAAACGGCGACCTTGCGTACCGCGGTATTTTATTGCACCGGTTGGTTGCCGAACAGTTTTTGCCGCCTGCAAAAAAAGACCAGACTGTTGTAATTCACCTAAACTATAAAAAGGCGGACAACCGTCACGACAACCTCGCCTGGGCCAACGTGGCGGAAGTGTCTGCTCATGCACAGGAAAGTCCGTCTGTAATTAAATCACGCAAAACGGCAAGAAAAACAGGTATTGGCGGCAATACTAAACTTACGCTTGACAAGGTAAAGCTGATAAAAAAACAACTGGCAAAAGGTATTACGTTAAAAGCAATCGCAGTAAAATACGAAGTAAGCGATATGCAGATTCATCGTATAAAAACCGGAGAAAACTGGGGTGACGTAAATTAAATGTTATCAGTTACGCCTTACCAATTTCCATATTCTCATCCAGCAAGCGCCCGCCAAGGCTACCCCGGCACAGGTAAGCGACATCCGCAATGACAGTGGGTTTAACCTAAACAAATTACTAACGGCAGGATGGTAAACAGCCGCCGCAATAAACACCAGCGTAATTAAAATGATCAGTGGTACTAAATTATTTTTGTACCAGATGGTAGTAAAAATGGTGTACTTAAACGACCGGTTTACCAGCGTTAAAAAAATATTACTGAACAACAGCGTTATAAAAATAACCGTTCTTATGGTAGTATCATTTTCCCCCTACCGGATATAATACCAACCGATACCAATACAGGCAATGGTGATTGCAAGCCCCTGTACAATGCTCAGTGTTAGTTGCCTGAAAGATAAAAAATTAGCATCGGCTTTCCGGGGCAGGAAAATACCCCCATCCTTAATAGCTTTCTCCTTTATAAACGGCCTGCCCGGAAAAGTATTAATTAGTGTAATCTGTATTAAAAAGTTCGTGTAATCCGCCTTATAAAATTCGTGCAATCTGTATTAAAAAATTCCTGTACTCTCTACCCCTCATTCCGGTCGTTTTGTTGGCGAGACCGCAGCAACTCTTCCCTGCTGTTGGGATAGTTGTTTTGCACTGGTTGCAAAGCCGGTTGTGGCAACAACGACAACAAGCCTTTTCTTACAGTGTCCAATACCTTTGCCCAGTTTTCCAGGGCGTACAATGTAGTTTTCATACAATTCATTTAAAAATTAAAAAATCTTCACCGGCTGCGGATACAACTGGTTGTTTAAAAATTCAAAGGAGTAAAAGGACTACATAAATGAAGGTTTGAAATGGATTTGGCACTTGTGTATAATAACTTCTGCAAGCAACAGTAAATAAGGGTGTATTGTTGTTAAGGCAATGATAAATTAATAAAACAGCCTGAATAAATACAACACAAGACACCTGCTTACGGCAACGGCTTAACCTGCTAAAGAGAACAATTTAATGGATGATTTTTGTACAGAGGATGGTATAGATTGTGGCTGTAGTGAGATAAGTGAATGTGAAGCTACAACAAAAACAGACAACAGACAATTTTCATTTTATGCCCAAACGGCGGTAGCAAAAAAAGGTTGCCTCCAAAAGGAGGCAGCCGGCAGTTCATGTGTGGATGATTATTTTACAAACAGTTTAATAGTACTGGTGGTTTTGTCCGGCGCCGTTATTTCCAGCTGGTACATGCCTGTCAACATCAGGTTGTTAGGCCGGATGGTTTCTGTTGACGTTCCCGCCAGGTGACCAATATAACTGTTGCCAATTACCTGGCCCAGGTTGTTGATCAGCCTTACATAGTACACACCTTTTGGCATACTGTTCATCTGCAGGTGAATGGTATTTTCTGTTACCGGATTAGGGAACACATATATGTTTGGTGTACTCCTGTTTAGCTTAACGTGTACGATATTGCTATAGCCCGTTACATTGTTGTTACTGATGCTTCGGATGCGGTAGTAGTATTTACCCAGGGCAGGTTTAACATCCAGCCAGTTGTAGCCAACTGCGGTGCTGCTGTTGCCCGAAGATGCTTTCTCCCCTACTTTGGTAAAGTGAATGCTGTCGCTGGATCTTTCTACTTCATAGTTTTTGATATTCACTTCACTCGGCACGTTCCAGTCTACACTAATATCGCTGCCCTGGACTGTTGCTGTAAGGCTGGTGTACACTACCGATGGTTTAAATACCAGCATAAAACGGTTAGGTGCGGCGGAAGCGGCACTGGAAGTTACTTCAAAATTAACTTTTGTAGTACCGTTCATGTTGATCGGCGTTTGCGTGTGCAGGAACTGATCATTAATAAAACCTGCCAGATTATCCTTGTCCAAACCGGAGGCCACAAACTGAAACTGGTATTTTTTAGCGGTGGTTTTGGTCAGGTAGTACAATAAGGTATCGTTCATTGTTGGCAGCGGCCTTCTATCGGCTGCCAAGGCCACACCATTGCAAAGCAGACTGAATGTTTCTTTTGGATTGGTCATCTTTTTGGCATCCTGCCAATCAACACCCGGGTTAAAGCTATCATCAAATTGTGTTAGGTTACCATCTGCCAGAAATATGCTGTCTTTATTTGTAAATGCATACAAATTAGTAGAAAGCGATATCATCTGCGCAGCTGGGCTCATTGGCCGGAATATTGCCTGGTTGTTAATTGTTGATTTTGCATTTTCATCAAACACAACAGATGCCGGGCCTCCTGTGAAATTGTTCACGTAAAACGACTGACCTGATTGAATTATTCCGGAGGCGGGACCAGCGTACCCATTAATAAGACTTGAATAAACACCAGGACTGGATTCATAAAATGTAATATACGATCCGGTTAGGTTTTGGGTTGGATCCCAAACGTATAAGAAGGGAGCTATGCCGTTTAAGGTTATTTTTCCAAAATCTACGGGTGATGCGTACGGATTACCAATCATATTAAATGAATTCGGAACCGTGGAAGTATAAAATGTTTGCGGACCAGTCTGTAATTTACCCTGACTGCTAAGTGTGGTGTTACTGGAAACTGCCGACGAAAAATTAGAAAGGTTCCTGTCTCCCCTTACAAATATAAAGTAGGGTTTATTATCGGCGCTGGCGCCTGCATTGTAAGATATTTTTTCAGTGTGCGTATTGGCAACATCAACCAGTTGCTGATTTCCTACGCCTTCCTGCAGCGAAGTTTTGAGGTTTGGCGAGGGTCCATCAAAACCATTCGCAGGAGTGGGAGCAACAAGCCCCGTTACCAGTGTTCCTTTACCAGGTGCTACGCTTGACATCAACCCTCCATTCTGCCAGTTATCAAATATGCTGCCGCCGCCAGATACCGGTGCGGTAAACATGCGCCAGTTTCTTGATGCAGGAAAATAACGCTCTACCGTTACAGTACCGCTAAAGTGATTGCCATTGATCACCTGTGATACCCTTGCCGTGTTCGCAGCTGTTGATACCAGTACTATATTATCATTTGTATTAAGTGTAGCATTGTTTACGCCGCCAAAACCAAGCACACCGGTTATATTTAAATTGTTGCCCGCGCCGCTGGTAATAGTAATACCGGCGGTGTTGCTCACGGTAAGATTCTGCAACGTGTTGCCTACAAATAAGGCACCTGAGAAGCTTTGTAAAGCTGTACCATTGAAATCAAGGCTGCCATTGGTTACATCAAATAAACTACCAGCGCCTTTCGTGATGTCACCTCCAATTTGCAAGGTACCGCCGTTGATGGTTACTGATGCGCCTGGTTTGATCACCAGGTTGGTAATGGCTGGTGCAACCGCACTCAATAAAGGATATACCGTTGTTACCACCGGAATAGTTACATCCGGGCAAACAGTGGTAGGAACCAATCCGTCTGACCAGTTACCTGCTGTATTCCAGTCGTTGCTTAAAGCGCCGGTCCAATAATTGTGCACATTAACCAATGCGTTGGTGGAGAATACATTTCCACAACCATTGCCTACTACCGCCCTGTAAAGCGTTGGCACTATGATGTTGGTATAAGCCTGTGTAACAGTAGTATTAGTGATGGGGCTCCATGTACCACCGCCATCAGTGGAAGATTCCCATCTTACAATGGTGCCTGTCTGTCCTGTAAGTGTTAAGGTGCCTGTTGCACCTGTGCAGATCGAAACAGAACTAATACTGCCGCCGATAGCCGCTGGCTGAACCGTAATGATACCACTAATTGTCACCGGTAAGCAAGACGTGCCGGATGTAGTGATGGTGTAAGTATAAAGCCCTGCAACATCATTTGGTGTGCCGCTCACGGTAAATACATTGCCAACCAATACCCCGGTTACACCTATTGGCGCACCTGATAGCACCGCATTGGTAGCTGCACCCCCAATGGTATACAGGATAGAAGTCATGACCGTGTTGTTACAAAGGGAAGGAGAAGCAATGCCCGAAGTAAGGCTAATGATTTGGGCATTCACTGTAATAGTACCGCTGGCAGAAGCTGTTGCGCAACCACCGCTTGTAGTGATGGTATAATTAAATGTACCGCTTACCCCTGCGTCAGGTGTACCACTAATAGTGAACACGCCCGCATTATATACACCGGTTATATTACCAGGCAACCATTTTATTTTTGCGGTATCATTAGGCAATGCCAATAGATAAATGCAGGACTGATGTAAGCACAATAGCTCTAAATAATTTTGGTTAACTTACGGTTAACCGCATACCTATGTGTACAATTAATTGTTAATTACTACCTGGTTCCACCTGTTCCAAAATTGCCGTTTACACAGCTTACAGCATGTTATTCATTTGCGGGTGACTATTATCTTTACTTCAGCAATGCTACCCTTCCGGCTTCTTTACAAAACAAAAATCAGGCAGCTGTTGAAGGGGGTCAATTTTTTTCGGCCAGCGATTTTTCGAGCCCTGCAATCTTGCCTTTTTCCGCTTTCAACAATGCAGCATACAGCGATTTAATCACCGCCGCCTGCTCAATAATTTCATTTTAAAGTATTAAATGTGCGTTGATGATTGAAAGCATTTACTATCCTGGCTGGTTCGCACCTTGTTCGTATTATCTGCGTATTATCTGCGTCAATTGACGCTCTTGGTACGAAGCAATCCAAAAGAAGATACGAATGAAACCTTAAAGAAAAGTGGCGCTATTTCCCTCCATGTAACCCTGTTATAAAAATTATTAAAGTATAGCCTAAAAATAAAATTAAATCGTAGAAAAATACCTGTATACACTTTACCACTTTACTGCAATTGCTGATTTCAATTACGCCATTTTACAAATTAGTGGTGACATTTTTTTATGCCTGTAACCCCAGTTACTGAAATGATAAGTTGATCTTTAGCTTAACGAAGGTTGGTAACCCATCCGTTTACTACCACCGTTATAACCCGGCATAAAAACTTAGGGAATGGTTGATGAATGATGCCCGACAAAAATGTTTTTGCACGCCTTTAAAATACAAAATCAGCTACTTCGCCGGGATTATTTAAGCGGCTGCTTTTTCTTTCGCCATGCGCCATCACATGGATGATTTGCATTTGCTGTGGCTTGGTCTCGTATAAAATATTATCGGTTACCGTAATTTTTTTTACCGTCGCAATATTATCTACCTCATAATAACTAATGATCCCTTCTTCCTGTTGTTCGAAACC
>JANYFI010000831.1 GCA_025362765.1 Ferruginibacter sp.
TTACTATGAAAATGACAAACAGGCGCATCGCTTTCTAACAGCTGAGATACGGGGGTTACCATTTTTTCACTTCGGGTAAGGTAACCAAACACATCGTTTCCCGGCGTGAACCAAAGAGATAGTTTTGTTTTTTTGCCTGATTGATCGTTCAGGTCCAGTGCGTTGTTTGCCATCGCTTTGTCTTCCACCGCAGTACCGTACAGTTTTTTTATCTCCTCTTTGCTGCAGAAGTTTTTTACTACTATATATCCATCTGCATTAAAAGCATCCAGCTGGCTTTGGGAGAGTTTGTTTGTGTGCATGGCAAAAGTTTATTGTTTATATTAATGCTAAAGTAGAAAAGTATTTACTCATCCATAAATATCACTCAAAAGCAACACTTTTTAATAAGTATAAAAGGTGAAAAGAATTAAAATGATATTTGATGCTATTTCAACTTATATAACGATCCAGCTATAGCACATTTACTAAAAGAAATCCGATTCATCAACTGCAACAAGCACCGCGCCGTTTTTTACACCTTACTCGTAGAAAAATTTAGCAAGCAGTAGCTGTATAAATAAGTTTCCGCCCGGCAGGCCTTATTTGCTAAAGTGCAGGAAGAAAACAGAAACCAGTGCAGCACATTTTACTGCACTCGTTTCTATTGCCAGTAATTCACCAAACACCCGCCTGCTAAAACAATTGTTGTGTATTTTTTGTACTACAGCAGGAAGTAACTATAACTTTGCTCTCAATTAAAAATATTTTCAGCGCTCAGCCGTCTATGTATAAAAAGCAAGATGGGCTTGTTATTTGCTCATCTTTACTATCAGTACTCAATAATTTAATACATGCGTTTACAGTTATTTTACAAAAATACACTCTCCCTGCTCCGTATGCTGCAATGGCGGGCCTTTTTTATTGTTACGGTTTTGTTTGGCTTTACCATCAACAACGTGGTTGCGCAAGACTTTTGGGAACTGAAACAGAACAAAGAGGGGATAAAAGTCTACACAAAAAATACCGCCAACTCATCGTTTAAAGCAATCAAAACAGTTTGTACCATTCCTGCGACACCAATGGTATTAACGGCGGTGTTGCTTGATATTAACAGCAGCACGGAATGGGTATATGCCACCAAAAAAGCAGTGCTGTTAAAACAACCGTCACCTGATGAACTGTATTATTATTCTGAAATTGACGTACCATGGCCGGTTCTCAACCGCGACTTTATTGTACGCCTGAAAGTAACACAGGATGAACGCACCAAGGTAGTTACCATCGTGGCCGATAATCAGCCAGCCTATCTTCCTGAAAATAAAAATATAATACGGGTACCGCGGAGCGATAGTAAATGGGTAATAGAACCATTACCCAATAACCAGGTAAAAATTGAATACATTTTACAGGCTGATCCTGGTGGAACTGTACCTGCGTGGCTAATTAACATGTTTGCTACGAAGGGCCCCTACGAAAGCTTCCGAAACCTGCGGGAACAGGTGAAGAAGCCAATATATCAACAGGCTAAGCTGGCGTTTATTAAGAATTGATTGTACTAATTATTTTCCTCAACGGATTTTTTCCTCTTGCTTTGCATGAACATGCTTACAAGACAGGTGAATTAAGCGACTAAAAGAATGCTATTTATTTTTTGCCGTTGAATGGTAACAGGTATCCGCATACGATTACCGAAGCACAGCCCACTTTACACAAAAGCTGCACAAACAGGAAGTCTGCAACCAGCCATTTTTTTTGTACTGAGTTTTTTGTTCCATTTTTTATCAAGACAAAATAGCGAGCAGAAGCAATCAATGCGTAAAGCGACTGCACACCCTGAACTTCTTGCATATTTGACAAAAAATGAAAAACGTTAAAAAATGATATACCAGAGAAAGTACGCGGCATTGGTTTTGCGCTGTTTTATATTTGCAGGGGGCTCCTCATTTTTAAATTAATTTTTACAACTACAGTTTAGTATGAAAAAGATCAGCAGTATATTAATGGCCATTTTTTTAATAGCTACCACGGTAGTATCCACTTCAACACAGGCACAAACCAAACAGGAAAAGTTAGTTACAAATAGCAAGGAATCTAAAGCGGCTTTTATAAAAGCAGATAAGCTGATGAACAGCCTGTTTAAAGACAGTTATGCGTATGCTATTTTTTCCAGTATCGGCAAAGGCGGCTTCGGCATCGGTGGCGCTACGGGTAATGGCGTAGTGTACGAAAAAAACGAACTTACCGGCACCGCAAATATGGTACAGGTAAGCATTGGTTTTCAGTTTGGCGGACAAGCTTACCGGGAAGTGATATTTTTTGAAAATGAAGAATCGCTGGAAAAATTTAAAAACAACCAGCTAAAATTTGCAGCACAGGCCAGTGCAGTGGCTGCCACAGAAGGCGCCAGCGCCAACGTAAAATACCAGGAAGGCGTACTGGTGTTCACCCAGCAAAAAGGCGGGCTAATGTATGAGGCATCCATAGGCGGCCAGAAATTCACGTACAAGGATTTAGAAGAAAAAGAAGAAGAAGAGGATAATTGATATTGCCTGGTCTATCGCTTTCTAATCCGCTTACATTCAAAAGCCTTCCATAGCCTGCTATCAAATTTAG
>JANYFI010000151.1 GCA_025362765.1 Ferruginibacter sp.
CAGTAATCTTTCTCCAATCAAATCTGCTTTATAATCCGCGTTAAATTGTTTCAACATCATGGGTAATTCCATAGTGCCAAAGTAGGCATCTACTTCCGGTATCTCTGCTTCTAAATTATTTTTGTAGCGTTCGCTGAGGCACCCTGTTACATACACTTTATCTATTTTACCGCGGCGTTTTAATTCTACCTGATCTAAAATCGTATTGATACTTTCTTCTTTTGCTTTTTCAATAAAACCACAGGTGTTCACTATTACAATGTTATGGTCCTTTTTACCACTTTCATGCACCACTTCAATTTCGTTGGCAAGCAATTGGCCACTGAGCACTTCACTATCTACCATGTTTTTACTACATCCCAGTGTAATGATATTTACTTTATCCTTATGGATCGATTTTGTCTTCATAATAAATGTTGGCAAAGGTAAGCTGTTTACCCGGAGTAGCTATGGCTGCTTATTGTAAAAACCTTGTCAATTATTAACTGGCTTAAAGTGAGATCAGTGAGGGGTTTTATGATTTGGTACTGCTGTTGTCAAACAAAGAGAATAGCTTTACAACAGCAGGAATTCCCGCTCCCAATGTTGCAACATAAGTAATCAGTTTTGAATAGGCTTCTTCCTGGGAAATGAGTAAAAAGACAAGTATAGCAACAATTACCATCATCAGCGGATTTTTTAGCCTGCTCCAGTTACCATTGTCTTTAATGAGATTTTTAATTTTCATTGCTTCACTATTGCCAATGGCTGTTAAAATAAAATTCCGGAATCCCTTGTTAAAAAGCTTCAAAGTACCATCTGTTCTAATGATTACACCTTTTGCCAACAGCATATTTAAATTGTAGTCATCAAAAGAATTTACCAGGTTATCTTCTGCCAAGTCATACAATAAAAATTTTTCTTCCTTGGTGAGCGATTGCCAGATATACATGTAAAAATAGTGCGACATCACCTGAAGCTTAAATACCAGTTCATCCCCCTTTTGCGCTTTTTCATTTTCAGGCAATGCCTCCGCTACCCCCATAACGCTGTCTCTCATTTTGTTTAAGAAATGTGTTTGCGCCGTTTCTTTGATGATCGTTTTATAGACTTCCTCCGTATTTTCTGCATCCCATTTTTGTAAAGGAAAAACTACGATCCGGTAATGTCCCAGCAGCACATGCCACCTTTCCAGGTCTTGCCCCGGCACGCCTTTGTCCGCAACTGCCTGGTCCATTACAGAATCCAAAAATGCCACAGGGTGAATAGTTGAAAGAATAATAACCTTACTGGTATTTTGCACCATGATCTGTTCCAGCAAATTCAGTTTTATGCGGTTGGTTACGCCATCCTGGATATTATATTCAAAATGATTCACGATAATTAGCTTGTTTTTATCGCTGGCTATTTTATCGGTAAAAACTTTCCATGCCGCATCTTTATCGCGGTCATTTCCCACATCGGGAATATTGATCAGATCTGCTATGAGTACGTTATTTTGCGGATCATTCGGTTTGTAAACAAAGGGGGTGTCGCCATTGGCCAATGTGCCATCCTTTATTTTTTCCAGCACCTGCGACAATTTGCCGGAGCCGGGCAGGCCAATAATAAATAACAGGTTATTTACTTTTTCGTTACTCAATATTGCCTCATCAATTGCACCCCATAAACTAAGATCAGGCAGATCAAGACAAAATAATTTTTTAAGCACATTGTAAATAATAAAGTAAAAAATTACAAGAGCAAGCAACAGGCAAATCCAAAACAGCCAACCATTATAAAATTTTTCTCCATAGAGTTTAGGAAGCCTGTAATTAAGACTGGAGGCTGTTAGGGAAAAACTACTGTCACCGTGGTTGGTAGCTATATTGGTAACGGTGGCGCTGCCATTTTTATCGCCGTTTTTAAAAAGCGGGCTGTAAAAAAAAGAACTGTCTGCTGCTGCCGGCATATTCATTTTATGTTCCAAAACAGCCTTATCACTAATGCTAATTCTAAATATGGATAGTAAGCGGGCAGTAAAATTGTCTTCTTTTGAATAAGGAACAGCAAACGGGCCGGTTTTATAAGCAATGTTTTTTATCCAGGCATTATCAAAATAATAATAGGTGCCGGCCACATTATTATGCTTATTTATTTCTATTAGCTGGCTTTCAGTAACTGTTGCCGGTAAATGGCTTGCATATTGCAACTGACCATATCGAATACCAATATTCTGCTCATAATTGTAGGCTGTTACATAAAAAAATAACATGGGTAATCCACTGGTAAGCAACAACCGGGTTAGTGCCATTAAGGTAAAACTGCGTGCATAGTCGCCGGCAAATACTAACTTGCTAAAACGCCTGTAAAAAAAATGTACAACGGCTCTGCCCCATTTTAGCAATAACCAACCGGTAAAAAATACCAATAATTCATACAAGGCAAATACCAAAAAATTATTACCGTCCAGCGCACGAATAGCCCCCAGGTTTGCCAGTGCAATAACTACAAACAGCCACCGAATGGTAATTATTTTAAACCCATAGTTTTCCTGCTGCCTGTATCTTTTATACCTTTTTGCAAATAATGAATTTAAAAAAAGAGAAGTAAATATTACGGAGAAAAACAGTATAAAAAAATAGGCTAAAATGGAACTAAAATTAAAAAATATAATAGCCAATATAATAACCATACAGTTGGCAAGTGCGGCGACATTGTATTGGTTAACGGAAGAAATTTTAGGACCAACCCAGCTGGTATCAAACAGTTGCCTTTTGAAAAACGAGCGCTGCGAACTCAC
>JANYFI010000096.1 GCA_025362765.1 Ferruginibacter sp.
CCGTAACTGCCGCCCATAATCGCTACTTTTTTTGGATCAACCAATCCCTTTGCAACCAGATATTTTACACCCCAGGTTATATCGTCCTGCATCAGTTTTCCCCATTGCAGGTTGCCGGCATCAAGATAATTTTTACCATACCCGGTACTACCCCTAAAGTTGGGCGCCAATACCACAAAGCCGCGGTTGGCCATCAGTTGCGCATAACTATTCATGCCCCAGTAATCCCTTGCCCAAGGCCCGCCATGCGGAAATACCAATAAGGGCAGCATCTTTCCATTGCTTTGTTTTGGAATAGTAACATAGGCTGGAATTTCAAGCCCGTCACTGCTTTTGTAACGGATAGACTGCATAGAGCTCAGGTATGGTTCATATTGTTTAAGCTTTGGCCTTGGCGTATATTGAAATACCAGTTTTTTAGTAACCCTGTCAAAAAGATATACGTCAGGAGCATGTACATCGCTTGTTACATTGATCAGTACTTTTTGCTCATCTTTTGTTGAACCGCTCCAGGCAATTTGCCGTCCCGGAAATTTTTGTTGCAGGAAATTAAAATCAGCTTCCACTTTTTTATCTTTAAAATACAGGCGCAGGCGATCATCGTAATAACTGGTGAACTGAAGCTGGTGAGATACATCACTAAATGCTGCATCTTCCAGATCAACACGTTTTAACGGATCCTGTTCAACCAGTGTGGTACTTCCTGTTTCAGGATCCATCAATAGCAATTGTACAAAATTGGTTCCTTTGTTACTGCTGATATAAGCCTTTTTATTGTCTGCAGAAAATGCATTTATCCCTGCGGATTCAAGCGGCCCTACTTCATAAATTTTGCTAAGGTTCCCCTTCTCATCTACGTGTAATATTTCAGTGCTGCCATCTTCTGGATTACGGATGGCCAGCCTCGGCGTTTCGTTCCAGTCAAACATCCAGCCGCTGATACGATCGTTGTTTTCACGCAGCTTTTCCAGCTTGCCGGTGGAGATACTTAATTTGTATAAGTCGTGCCATTTAGGATCTCGGTCATTTATGCCTATCATCATAACGTCAGGATTTTTTTTGCTTACAGCAAAAATTTCCGCTCTTATTTTTTCATTGGGCGTAAGATTACGTGCAGGTGGAAATCCACTCGTATCCGCATCATCCGCTGGGTTAACGGCATATATATTGTAATTTTCGTTGCCACCCTTGTCCTCTACATACAAAATATATTTACCATCATAGCTCCAAAAATAGCCTCCTACCGGGCGGTCATTGGCGGTTAACTGTTTTGCTTTATCAAAAGGTTCTGTTATCTTCTTTACAAAAATATTCAGCACCCCTTTCCAGGGTTTTAAAAACGAAATAAATTTTCCGTCGGGGCTCAACTGCCCACCGGCGATCTCAGGATTTCCTAAGAATATTTCCCGGTCGATTAACGGCGGAACTTTCGTTTTTTTTTGAATAACGGGGTTGCTTTGCGCAAAAGAATCCACAACTATCATTACAGCCAGTAAAGACAGCAGGGCCAATTTTAAATTTGATTTCATGTTGAGTTGGTTTTATTGAAATGATATAGTTAAGAAAAATATGGCAGAAGCTACGTGTTGTAAATTTATCGTATATTTTTAAAAAAAGTATCGCTTGTCAATTTATACCAATAGAATCTGATCCTGCTCATGGCAGACTGAAATATTCAAAGCAGGTTCGGGCTGACAGCGTAAAAAAATTTGAT
Source organism: Ferruginibacter sp. (assembly GCA_025362765.1). Lineage (GTDB taxonomy): Bacteria > Bacteroidota > Bacteroidia > Chitinophagales > Chitinophagaceae > Ferruginibacter. Next base: position 1,715 of record JANYFI010000096.1, read on the forward strand.
GGCAGACTTTCAAAAGAAATCTTTATTAAAGCAGTATTGAAATATATCTTAGTAAAAAATACAAGAGGAAAATTTGAGGAGTAGTAAACAGACGGAAATACAATACAATGGCAGCGTATACAATCAATCAATAGTGAAGAAAATACATCAGGTATTAGGGAGTAAATATTGATTTTTAAAAGAATGACCCTCTCTGGCACGTTGTAGCCTGGAAAAGTAACGCAATTGCTTTTAGATAGCGTTCTTTAACTTTCATTTTCCAAAAGCTGGCGACTGTTTTATACCTGTTAATAATCATTAACGCGGTTGAGGTCTTTTTTTGCGATCCATCCCTTACTGATTTTCCCTCTTGCATCCAAAATGGTTACATAAATAAATGCCCCTTTTTCATCTGTGGCGGTAATGATTTCGTCAGAAGGAATGATGTACACATTTGTCCTGGTCCCTTCATCAGGCGACTCATGAAAAAAAGCCCTGCTAATCACTTTAAATTCCTTACCTGTGGCTGCACTGGTATTATACCTGGTATTGGCGACATCTGTTTCAGCTGACGGTTGGCGTGGTTTACTCACCGTATTTAAAGATGCGGAAATGGGTTTCCTCCATTTTATTTTTACTTTTTTTGATAACTTATCTTCTTGTGCCAAAGAAGAATCCAACGGCTTGCTCAGCGTTTGAAGCGGTGCAACAATAGTATCTTTTATACCAGTCTTAGGTGGCCGCAACAATGAATCGTAGGTTGTAAATCCTGCCAGGCCCACCGCTACAAACAGTACTAAAAAAAACAATCCTTTCGAAATGCCGTTCTTTGTTGCTTTTGACATACCATAACTTTCAGCGTACTGGTATTGCTCAATTGTTTTTTCTTTTAATGCCACTTCATTTTGCAACTGGTCTATCAGGTTGTTTTTTTCTACAGACTGTAATTCCAATTGTTCAACCAGTTTTTTTAACTGCAGTTCATTTGTGCGGGCAATCGTTAACTGTTCGGTTGACACGTTCACCATTTTATGTTCTTCAGCGATCATACCAGCATGAATGAATTCCTGTAATTCCGTTCCGTTTTTAAATCGCTTTGAAGGCTCTTTTTCAAGACACCTGCTAATCATATTGATTAGCCAGTCGGGCACCTGCATTTCCCTTTCTTTTTTATCGTATCCCCAACTGGAAGGCATGGTTTCTTTTCTCAGTGTTAGTAAATCAGGTGGGGCATTTTCCATATGTGCCAGCATCACAACATTGCGCCCCATTTCCCCTTTACCATTTAATGGAAAGGGAACTGTACCTGCAAGCAATTCAAACAAAATAATTCCGAGGCTGTAAATATCTGTTTCAAAATACATCACGCCCATATTTTGTTCCGGCGCCATAAATTCTATCGCCCCGGCATGGCGAATACTGGTACGACGTTGTTCATCCGACATAATGGATAACCCAAAATCAAGTAAAATATAATTGCCGGTGCGCTGGTTAAATTTTACGTTATTACTTTTTATATCGCCGTGCTTAATATCTGCCCGGTGACAATGCGCCAATGCATTGGATAAATGGTCTGCTACTTTAATGGCTTCTTTAATAGTAAAAACAGTATCGTAAGGCGGTGTAAGCAATTCGCCCAAATCAGGCCCTTCAATATACTCCATTTCAATGTAGGGAAGATTGCCGGAAGTGGTAATACCTGAAGCTACAATACTCACTACATTGGGGTTAGGAGATTCGTTTACTTTTTTTAATTTCTGCACTTCATTTTGAAAAGAAATAAAATTTTTATCCTCGTCTGTTTCGCTGGCGATTGGAGTGGGCAATATTTTGATGGCGGTAATAATTTCGCCGCTTCTTCTTGCTTTATACACAGAGCCCTGCCCTCCTGATTTTACTGCACCCAGGTTTTCCAATCCTTCTGTTATTGTAAATACTTTCGCCATAATATTATTCGCCGCCTGTAGAGGTAAATTCCAATACAGCTTTATCACCTAAAATCACCTGGTCTCCTTCCTGCAGGCGATGCCCCACTTCGATAGCCTGCATTTTTATAAACCCACCATCTGCCGTATGTATCTTCATTTTGTTATTGGGGGGAATGCCGCCCTCATCCGCAAAAATTAAAAACGAACCACTGGAGGGTTCCCATTCAATATGCGCATGCTGGCGGCTTACAGAACGATTAATATCCATTGATTCCGTTGCCGTAAAGGCAATCATATTTTTTCGCACGAAGCCGCCGTTTAACTGCACTTTGGCTTCGCGGCCAATATTTATTTTTTCTTTGGATGGTTCCAGCACGTATATTTCTTTTTCCGCATTGCCCCCTAAAATCCTGATATAGGCACGGGCTTTTTTATTGACGATACCCGCCTTTCTGGTGGAGATAAAGAGGGCCGTTTTTATTTCTGCTGATACATAAGAATGATCAGGATATTTATCAGTGAATACAATTTCATATTTCCAGGATGATGGTAACTGAATGGCGTAATCATCCGCAATTTTTTGTACTACGTCCCTAAACTTGTCTGGGTTCGCAGCATGTACCACCGATTCATATAGGTATCGTTCAGATTCTGTACAATTGACGTAGAGATAGATGCCATTGATATTGGCACCTTCACCGCCCTCTGCGAGCTGTAGTTTTTCTTTAATAAACTGTAATAAAATATTCCTTATTTTTTTTACATCCGCCGCAGGTTCTTTAAATAGTTTAAACATGGTTGGTTATTTTTTTTATAAATAATTTTGACCTCGCCCCCAACCCCTCTCCAAAGGAAAGGGGAGTTTGATTCGTTGTCTTTCGTTTCTTTTCCTAATTTCCGTTTCCCGTGCAATTGAATTCTTAGCCTGTTTAATCCATTCTAAATACACCGAAAATTTAATCCGTTATCATCTATATAATCCGTATCATCCGTGTTCTATCATTCGGTCTGATCTTCATGAGTAATTGCCTGTGCCACCTGAATGGGTTACGGCAATAGCTGATCGTTATCTTCTTTCTCCTTTTTCGGTGCTTCAAAACTTTTTATATAATTTCTTTCCAGTAATAATGGAATGATATGGCTGCCCGCTAATTGCACCGCATCACTAGAGCCCTTCGCGCCTTCAATTCTTATACAAACAACGATATGTCCCGCACCTTCGGCTTTTGGTGCAAAAAACACATACCATCCGTCATTGATTGTTTCACCCTTATAAATTCTTTCCGGTGTACCAGTTTTACCGGCAACAAATATTCCAAGTTTACCCCTTTTAGAAGCACTCTGCTTTTTCATATAGCCTGTCATACGGCTGGCGTATAAAGAATCATTTACAATGGAAATACCTGGCTTACCGGCAACCGCTTTTCCGTTGATATCCATCACATATCTTTCCGGCATCATTACGCCATGGTTAGCTATGGCCGACGCAACCCTGGCTATTGCCGCAGGTGTGGCTACCAGTTCGCCTTGTCCCCATGCCATACCGGAAACGCCCATCGCTCTGGTTCGCCGGATATTATTTGGATTGTATTTTTTCAGACTGGTGAATTCAGTCTTTCTCCAAAGCTCCCGCCACTTTTCCTGCTGCACTGCATTGTTGGTTTCATTGTCAAAATAATAGCCGCCGACCCCATGCAAAAACATGCCCGATTGCATGTACAAAGTGGCCATTTGTTCCTGCAGTTTTTCTTCGTTGGCGAGCCGGATGAAAAATGAATTGTTTGATTTCACTATTGCGTTTTCAATATTGATCAATCCAGCTTCATCCGGTTCGGGGCCGGTAATCCGGATCAAATCTTTCGGATAAATCCGGATCATTTTTTTTGATGCAGCATCCCCCAGCTTATTAAATGCCGCCAATGCAGTAACAAGTTTTGCAGTAGAGCCAGGTTGTGTAGCATGTGTAAACCCAATATCAGTATTTACATTCCAGCCAGGCAAATGATTCAATTCACTTTCGCCCAGGTTAAGGCGATCCCAGTCATTCAATGGTGCCTGTGGCCACATTGCCGAAGCAAGTACATCGCCGGTATTGTCTTCCATCACTACTACTGACACCCTTTTTCTTTTCACGCTGTCATCATTTTGCACCGCCAGTTCAATTTTAGTTTGTAAAGCTGCATCCATGGTGAGTTTTACATCCCGGTTACGTTTTTTAAATGCTTCCACTGCGCTGCTGTTAATACCTGCCAGTAACAAATCAGTCAGCGCACTGTAATCTCTTTTTGTAACAGTAATCTGGGTCTCGCTTGCAGGTGAAAATTTTTCAGCTTTGTAAGCGCTGGCGCTTACCTGGAATTTAATCAACGGCGCAGGAAATCCGCGGAGTTCCGATGCATGTTCATACTCCGCAAAATAGCCGTTATTGCTACCATCAAACACATGCGTATTGGCATCCCCTGTCCAGAAAAACATGTGTTCGCCAAAAGGATAATAGCGGTCAGCCCTTTTATAAGCGAGTGAGGCAATATCACTGGCCGGTATGCCGTAGGCAGTCAGGGAATCCTTTTCCTTCTGCACCAGCCTGGCATCACTCGTTGCCAATATTTTTCCATTGCGGTCAACTATATTCCCTGCCTGCAGGCGATTCATTAAAATATTAATCCTGGGATTATAGCTGAATAACCTGGCTCCGCTGCGATCCGCTACCAGCGCCGGTTCTACAATCCATTTCCTATTGTTAACTGTAAAGCCTGATACATTCACCGCCAGCAACACAATTGCCACACAGGCTGCCAGCAATGCGGGTATTAAATTTTTATCCTGCCGTTGCATAATGTATTTCATTTGCACTTTTGATCCGTTAATTTTTGACGCCGACAACAAGAAACCCGCAGCAAGCATGCTGCACAATAATGAAGTTCCGCCATAACTGGTAAAGGGCAATGCCACGCCTGACAAAGGCAATGCACCGGTGGAGCCTCCCGCAATCAATAAAAATTGTACGAAGGTTCCAATGCCAATACCGGCACATAAATAAAATAAAAATGGTGTACCTGTTTGCCGACCGATAATGATGGAGCGGTGCAGGTAGATTAAAAATAAAATGAACACACAGGTTATTCCTGCCCAGCCAAACTCTTCACCCATTGCCGGTAATATCATATCCGTATGAGCTTCTGGTATCGTCTTGGCAAAACCTTCGCCTGCTCCCTGGCCGGTAATGCCACCACTTGAAATGGCCCAAATACCATTGGCAACCTGGTCGCCGCCAAATACCTGGTTGTTCCAGGGATCGGTCCAAATCGCTTTTCTGTCCACCAGTCTTTGCATTGGCCCGGGAATCAATTTAGCCAGCGTATGTATTTTATCAAGTAATAAAAAACCACTGACCACTACAAGGGCCATGGTTGCAGACTCACTCAATTTCTTTTTTGTTATCAGCATATACAAGGCCATCACCACCACCGCAACGCCTGTTGCCAGCCAAACATTTTTAATCAACCAAACACTTAGCACATAGACCACCAGCGCCGCCACTACTTCCATAAAATCGCCCCGGCAAAAAGAAAATAAAATGATAAACGTGAAGCAACAAACAATTGCGGGACCCAGATCGCCCAGTAGTAAAAACATTAAAATAGTAGTGAGAATGGCAACCAACGCAAAAACAAAAAAATACAACCGCTTATTCCACGAAGGATATTGTGAAATAAAATTTTCATTCTTTGCAAAAAAACCGGCGAGAAATAATATGATAAGGTACTTTACAATTTCGCTGGGCTGAAAACCAAACAAGTTTACTTTAACACCACTGCCCTGCGGGCCTGTACCAAACAAAATAGTTAAAATTAACAACCCGATTGCACCCAGTGCCCAGGGCCAGCCGTTGGCCGCGTTCGGGTTGTTTTTAAAAATAAACAGGCGGAATAAACCGGAGTCGGCGGTAAACTTTTTAAGGTTGACAAATTGAAGCATAAGTATACCAGCCACACCAATACAAAAATAAGTGAAGGTACTTTTTGCCAGGAAGCGGTCACGTAATGGATCCTGTAAACTAAACAGTGTAATCAATGAAAGCCCCATCAGGATCATGATAACGGGTAATATTAATTGATCACTTCCCGGAGAACGAAAAGTAAAAACTATGTGCAGCAACAAAAAGGAAAAGAAAAAAGTGGTCACTATTATCCAATACCATCTGCTCACTTCCTCAGGCGACCGTACAATAAATGCCTTTTCTTTTTTTAAAGTACTAAAGTCTTTTGCTGAAAAAAGTTTTAGTAAATGCGGCGACTGAACAAAATTAATCGCCATGTTGCCCTGTAATTTTTCGCTACCCTTTAGATGCCCAAACTCGTATCCTGGTTGTAGTGGAATCAATTCATAGGCTTTATTTTCCGGCAATCCTGAAAAGCTATATTTGCCTGCTTCGTCTGTACGGGCATACGCATAAAAGGAAAACAGTTGCGGCTGACCTGCAGAATCCAACATATACACTTTGCGCAGACCATCTTTGTAACTAACTATGGTGTTCCCGTCGCCTTGCTGATAATCAGTATTGGCCGAATCCTGGGGCACTAATAATTTAAGTCTTACCAATGCGCCTTGAACAGGCTGAGCCTGCAGGTTTTTTATAGTGCCTGAAATAGCAACTGCTCCCAGCGCCACGTTATTGATTGCAGCTACCTGCAGTGGTTTCATTTTTTCCTTGTCATATGTAATTGAATCAGCTTCAGAAAAGCCCAATAAATTACGGGAAAGTGCCACACGGTTTCTAAATACTTTGCCGCCTTTGGCAAAGGCTTCATCAGCATTTACAAAATATGGCTGTTTATTCAACTCTCCCGCATTGTCGATTGTTGCAGCAGGAACTTTAGCGCTTTTAATGGTGGCCGCAATAAAATCAATGTCTTTTTGATCTTCAAAATACAATCCTTTTTTCAACAGGTTTTTTATATTGCCTGCATCATTGTTGGTGTTCAGGTTCACCATTGTACCGTTTTCCAAACGGGTGTTCACTTCTGTAAAATCCCGTTGCAAAACAGTAAACATTTTCCAAAAAAGCAAACCCATAACAATGGCTATCAACAAAAGCGCAAGCCTTTCCAATCTTCTATTTGGTTCTGTTGCACGATACGTCATTTATAACTTTTTTAAGTTTAATACAGGTATAAATATGGAATCCTTAAATTTTCCCGACAGCGTGGTATCGGGTATCACAGGCTCGTATTGCACAGGTACCCGGCAGTTTATAAAGCGTACATTCTTTAATACCACATTGTTTTTTTGCAACAAAATGGCCGCATCAAAATTTTTAAAAATGATGCTATCCAGCACGATATGTTTTGCTGATTTGCTAATGATAAACGCAGCACCTTTATAAGTTGAATCACTGCTAATTATAATACCATTGCCCTGCAGGTAAAAACTATCCTTACTAATAACCACAGGTGCTGATAAATTGACTACGGCTGCCAAGGGTTTGAAGGAATATTTTTTTGTGGAATCATTCACTGCCCCGATAAAAGTAGCTACATTTTCATTTATTGGCTTTATTTCGATTGTTGCATTGATTGCTATTTTCGGCTTAGCAGGACTTGGCTTATTAAACAACATCATTGATACAAGCCCCAATGATAACAATAACAATAAAACAATAAAACTGCGGCTTCGCCTGGTTGACCGCACCTTTTTTTCAGGTGGCTTGTCTTTTATCAAACGCTCATTGCATGGTTTACCTGACTTTTTCTCCACCGGTTTTAATGCTACTTTAGGTGCAGGCTCATTGGTATTTTGCACCAGCACAGCGGTAATATTGTCATTTCCACCGGCTTTATTTGCTGCCTCAACCAGTTCCCTGGCCTTTTCAGTAAGCGTGTTTTTCTGTAACAGTATTGCTGTGATGCTGACCGAAGAAATCATATCCGACAATCCATCACTGCAAACCAATATCATATCACCGGGAAGAAAAGGCGACTCACCAGTTTCGATAAAATCATTGATGGTTTCTATGGCTGCTTCAAATCCAAGCGCTTTGGTAATTTCGTTGCGTCTTGGGTGGCTCATGGCGTCTTCCTCCGACAAACGGCCGGACTCTTCCAAAAAACCCACCACCGAATGATCTTTTGATAATTTCACCAGCGAATGATCTCTCAGCAGGTACAATCTTGTATCGCCTACATGGGCGTAATATAATTTATTGTGTTTAATATCGGCCACGGCACAGGTAAGCACACAGGCCATCTGGTCATTTTTATTGTCTTTGCTTTTTTCTTCCGCTATTTTTTTGTTGGCTGCAATCAACGCTTCCTCAAGCGCCTTAATAATATCTTCCGGCAAATTTTTTAACCGCTCTATTATAACAGATCGTGTGATAGCGGCAGCAACTTCGCCACCGCTGTAACCGCCCACGCCGTCAATCACGCAGGCCACTACAAATTCCTTTTTAGAAAATTCGCAGGCAATAAACGTGTCTTCGTTGTGATCCCGCCGTTTGCCCTTGTCTGTTATGCCAACAAAATATTCAACCATTTTTGCTGTGAGTTTGTTTTATTTCAGTAAAATTCGCGATCAGTAAAATGATGCTGATCAGCAGTAATGCAATTGCCAGTACTCTGTCCATATCAAACTTTAAAAATGTTAATGGTTACAATGCCATTTAATACAATCCTCGAATTCACCGGTAGCTCCGACCAGCCGGGTGTTGACGGATCGCTGTTGGTAATTTCTATTTCGTTGATAATTGTTTTTTCGCCGAAAGAACTCAGGAAAAATTTGTCCGTATTTTTATCAAATCGAATTAATAAATGCGGCGTGGATACCCATTCTGAAGGAATTTTAAATACGCCTTCCTGGTTCGAATTTTCTTCACTTCCCGACACCGTAACTTGTTCCTGCCTCATAAAATATTCCAGCTTTTTGCCGGCGTATTGTTTATCAGGTAACGTTATTTCGAACCGGGCAAAATATTTTGGTGTATGGACCGGTCCCGGCTCGTCCACCACCAAACTTTGGTAGTAAGGAATTTCATAATAGCCATCACTGTAAAAAGTGAAGTCTTTCAGCAGTTCATCTGCAATATCAAATGTTTGCGCAATGCCTGTTTGTCTTGGAATAAATGTTACCCGAAGGCTATCTTCTTTTTGCTTCGGTGCCGAATTGCCGGGTAATAGTTTTCCAATAAAGCTTTTATCGCCGGGGCCATAATCAGGATGCGATACAAAACGAAACACCCACTTGTTGGAAGAAGGTGTTATTTTTTTACCCTGCTGTTTGTGTTGTTGCAGTATGGTATAAAATGACTTAACAGATTCCTGGATAATAAAACCAAAAATGCCTTTGTTGTTATCCATGAATTTATTGTAGTCGGGCGGGCTAAAGCAAATGATGTACTCATGATAAAATATTACCCTGCCCGCAAACGATAATTCAGCAATGGATTCCTGAAATTTTTTGATAATATACTTGTGCACCGTATCGGGTGAAAGCGTTGCCATTGCAGCATATTCAGTTTCTTTTTTAAGAAACCAGTTTTGTACGCCGATGCGTTGCCAGA
>JANYFI010000115.1 GCA_025362765.1 Ferruginibacter sp.
CACCTGGATACGCTCGATGATCCATATACCTGTGAGTATGTCGTTGATCATATTATTCCCAATGACATCATTCGGGTAGAATTCAGGCTGGGTTTCAGGATAGCGCCCCGGATAAACCTGATGTTTAAAAAAGTGGTGGAAGATCTGGTGGCCAATAAAGAAGTGAATGTTACCAGCCGGTACGAAAGCCAGCAGCGAAACAACGTTGTGGGTGATTTTCAGTTTGTAGTAATGGAAAAATTTTTATCGCAGGATAATGAATTGCCATTTATGGAACGCATCATCATGCACCTGTATTTCTGGATTAAGGAAATTTCGCTGAGCGAAGAAAAAGGTTTTGGCCTGCAGCAAAGCAATGTAACGGTTGAAAAATATCCGTTGGTAGTAGCGCCAACCGGCAAGTTTAAATTAAGAAGAATTTATACGGACGAAGAGGACGAAGAATAGCAGTTTGAAATATTTATGCAGATAAAAAACATCCATGCGCCTCAATTAAAACAGTTGATAAATGATCACGTAGATTTTCAACTGATAGATACCCGTGAGCCCTATGAACACGAAGCTTTTAATATTGGCGGCACGCTGTTTCCGCTGGCGGAAATAACCAAACACCTCAACGAAATAGAAAAAGAAAAGCCGGTTATTTTGTATTGCCGGGCCGGTGTTCGCAGCCAGATAGCCATTCAGCGGTTGATGGAAAAATATCCTTTCAATAATTTATACAATCTTGTGGGTGGTATGGAAGCGTGGAAGAAGACGTTGAATATCAGGCCATAAAAGAAAAATAATGGCGGCGTGTTCGCCGCGGCGAACCGGGCTATCCACTCCAAGTCCGGCACAAATACTGCGCACAAATCCTCACCGGGCTTTCCGTTACTATACCTCACGCAAAATGCAGCGTAAAATTGTTTCAGGCTGGGTTATTATTTGTACATTCAATAAATTCAACCCTTTAAATCCAAGTCAAATAATATGGAGGGTTGTAAAATATCGCAGCAGGTAAACATACATCGTGTCAGCTACTATCACATATATTATCCTGGGCTACCTGGCCTTATTAGCACTTGTTTACCTGCTGCAGGAACGCTTTATTTTTAATCCCGAAAAATTAAAAGCCGATTTTAAATACCAGTATGATGTACCTTTTAAAGAATTATTTTTTGATGTAGCGCCAGGTGTAAGTATTAACGGGCTGCATTTTTTTGTAGCAAAACCATTGGGCTTAATTTTATATTTTCATGGCAATTCAAGAAGCATAAAAGGCTGGGCCAAATACGCCAAAGATTTTTACCGCTATGGGTATGATGTAGTGCTGGTAGATTACCGCGGTTTTGGAAAAAGCACCGGCAAGCGCAGTGAAAAAAACATGCACAAAGACATGCAGTTTGTATACGATACCCTTGCGGCAAAGCACCACGAAAACCATTTGATTGTGTATGGAAGAAGCCTTGGCAGCGGCTTTGCTGCTAACTTAGCCAGCGAAAATAAACCCAGGTATTTGATCCTGGATGCGCCTTATTTTAGTTTTGCCAAAGTGGTACAACGTTTTCTGCCTATTTTACCCCTGCGCTTTGTATTACGTTTTCATATGCGAACCGATAAGTGGTTGCCTAAAGTAAATTGCCATACCTATATTTTGCATGGCACCAAAGACTGGCTGATACCCATTAGCAACAGTGAAAAATTGCAGGCGCTGAATCCCCGTAAAATAACGTTGATACGCATTCAGGGCGGCGGCCACAACAACCTGCCGTCATTTCCTGAATACCATAATTTTATCCGCGACATTTTAGCGCCTTAATACAATTTTGCTGCTGTGAAATAAATTTTAAAAGAAGATTTTACATGAATAAAAGCAACAATAACAAAGCAGCCAAATGGATAAGGCGGGTTATTTTTTTATACCTGCTCATTGGTATATTGTTATATTTTTTGCAGAACTTTTTTTTGTTTCATCCTGTACCGCTGGCAAGAAATTATGTATACCAGTTTGATGTGCCGTTTAAAGAAATGGATATTCCTTTTGGTAAAACAGATACGATTAATTTGGTAAAATTTTTTCCAACAGATTCAGTACGTAAAGGCGTGGTCATTTATTTTCATGGCAATAAAGGCAATGTCAACCGCTATGCGAAGTTCGCAGCCAATTTCACCAAACATGGCTATGAAGTATGGATGGAAGATTACCCCGGCTTCGGCAAAAGTATTGGCGAAAGAAATGAAAAAAATCTATACCTGCAGGCTGAGAAAATTTATGGATTGGCCGTAGCAAAAGTTAATCCTGGCGATATTGTCATTTATGGTAAATCCTTCGGCACCGGCATTGCCGCTCACCTCGCTTCCGAAAAAAAATGCAGGCGGTTAATATTGGAAACACCTTATAGCAGTATACCTGATTTATTTGGTTGCTACGCACCAGTTTATCCAACCTTCCTGATGGCGAACTATAAAATCCCCACCAATGTTTACCTGCAAAAGATAACTACACCCATCACTATTTTTCATGGCACCGATGATGGTGTAGTGCCCTATCGTTGTGCTGCTAAATTAAAAGCAGTTTTAAAACCAACGGATCAATTCATCACCATTGAAGGCGGCACGCATCACAACCTGAATGATTATCCACTATTTCATCAAAAGCTGGATTCGTTGTTGGTTCAATAATCAACTGCCACCACACCCTCCGCAGCCACCACCGCAACTGCTGCCACAGCTACTACCTCCGCTGCAACCTCCCGTATTGCCGGAGGAATTTCCCGAAACACTATACTGTGGAGGAAGGTAGTAAGCGAACAGGTTCGCCAATACAGGATATTCAGCAAAACCGGCAATTGCCACGGCTCCCAATATGGCAAAATTATTCAGCACATTTTTGCCCTTGCCATCGTCATTCTGTTTTTTCCATATTTTTTCGCCAATTACAAATACAAGGTAATTGCAGGAATATTGCTGGGCAATCATCAGGCTGATCAAAGAAAATAACCCAATCTCCAGCACCAGGTAACTGACAGGCTTGTAATTTGCCATTCCCTGGAAAAGTCTGGCAACACCAATTAGCAAAATAATACCCGGAACAACAAATTTTTGAAAATCTACTTTTTTGGAGAGCTGCCTTAATTTTTCAAATGAAGGTTGCGCCACTGCGTCGATGTCCATTAATTCAAGTCCTTCCAAATAAGTGAAATCAACACCAACTGATATTTTTGTTGCCAGGGGCTTTATCAGTGGATTTATTTCTTCAGTCGTGTTTGCGGGTATATACCCGTTGAGCCTGAAATTATTTCCGGAGCAATCAATAATTCCTCTCTTTAATAAATCAATTAATGCGGTTTGATAACCTTTATGCGGACCATAAATAAAATAGGCGGCCTGAAAGGTATTAAAATCGGCAGGGAAGTTTTCGGCTACAATTTTTTCCAGTTGTTGTTTTTTATGTGTGCTTAATAAAAAAGCTACCACCAACGCTGCCGTACACAACACGGCGTAAAGTCCCAAAAAAGAAGGGCCGCTGGATTTAAACAAACCTGTGGCTACAACGAATAGCATTGTTGATGCGACAAATAAAATAGCAGTTTTATCAAACAGGCTTTTATTATACAGTGGAGCGTCAATACTTTCCTGCACTACATTTATTTTCGGCCAAATGTCCAAAGGTGCTCCATAGCTAAACACCTCTTCGTACAATTGCAATGTGTTTTTATACCAGTCAATATGTTTGTTATTTTCACCAACGCCGCCTTTCGAAGGTTGGTGATGAATGTCTTTTTGAAGAGTATTTTTACAAAAGCTGGCCCAGTAATTTTGGGTATAGGTCAAGTGCAGGTGCCATACAATATCAACCGTATCACTTGGCGACGCTCCCGTTGGTGATATACAGCAGAGGTAAATAAATTTCCGGTATTCTTCAATGGCAGCTTTGGTAAACCCCGACGACCAATTGTTTTCTTTTGCCAGTTTTTTTGAAAACGGAAAGTTTGAATAAGGCTCATCAAATGCGAAAGCCTGAATTTTTTGCCAAAGTTCATCCTGCGGGCCTGTTGTCATATGTTAGCGTGAGTAATAGGGAAATAAATATATGGTGTTTTATTGTTCCGATAACCGCACCTTGGTTTTGCCAACAGCTAATTTGTAGATGCCGCCAATTTTTAATGCATAGTTTTCTTCACTATGGCTAACGGGAAAATGAAAACATACGGGGTAGTTGTATTCTTTTACGATATCGCTGATAGCGTCGTCAATAGTTTTTCCAAATGGCCTGTCGGTATCTTTCATATCTGTAAAACCACCAACAATTAACCCTGCAAGATTAGCTAATTTTCCACTTCGTTTTAACTGGTATAGCATACGGTCTGCACCATAAATATATTCTCCTACATCTTCAATAAACAGCAATTTATTTTTTGTATCGATATCAGATGGGGTACCGGTTAAATGTGCCAACAGCGAAAGGTTTCCACCAACCAATTCGCCCATGGCCGTTCCGGGTTTGTTAAGTAGTTGCGACGCACAAGCGTAGCTGTTTTTTTTGCCTGAGAGCATCTTTTTCAATGACAATACAAACTCGTTACTGGCGCCACCATCGTTAAAGGCGGAAGCCATCGGAGCATGTATACTGGCTATTTTACAAGTACTAAAAATATGGCTGTGCAAAACGGTGATGTCGCTATAGCCGATTATCCATTTGGGTTTTCGTTTAAATTTTTTAAAATCCAGCCCGTCAATAATTCTGCCAACACCATAGCCACCGCGGCCGCAAAAAATTGCATGGATGCTATCATCATCCAGCATAGCCTGCAATTCATTCAATCTTTCATCATCTGTACCCGAAAAATAATTAGCCGAATCGCTGCCAAGCGTTTTACCCACCATTACATTGTAGCCCCATTGCTGCAAAGTATCAATACAGTTTTGTGCTTTTTCTTTTGCCATGTAACCGGCCGGACAGGTTATCCCAATAGTATCGCCTTTTTTTAAATAGGGAGGTATTTTTATCATAATATTTCAGTTAGCATGCAGTTATTTAGTTCAACTTTTAAAGTGTGCTTAACCCCGCACTTTAACGCTACATTATTTTTTTGATGGCCTGCGGGAAAATCAAAGGCAACTGGGTAATTGTATCCTTTCACTTTTTCAAGCACGATTTCTTCCAGTGTTTTTCCAAATTCTTCTCCGGCGTCATCAGGCTTTATTTTAAAGCCACCAACCACCAGGCCGGCCAGCGAACTTAATTTCCCCGTCCTTTTCAGGTTCCACATCATGCGGTCAATGCTGTACAAATATTCGCCGGTATCTTCTATAAACAGTATTTTATTTTTTGTAAACAAATCACTTTTACTGCCCGCTAAAGATTCAAGTGTTTTTAAATTGCCACCTACCAAAGTACCGATTGTATTGCCGGTTTTATTTTTCACATTAGGTGTAAAATTGTAAGTCATTTTTTGTCCGGAGAGACAGGCATAAATACTTTCAATACTTTCTTTTTGTACAGCTTCTGCCAGGCTCCAATCTGCAGGAAAACTATTGCACATTTTTGAATGGATAGAAGCAATGCCATAATTGCGGTTAAGGTGACTGTGCAACACGGTAATATCACTAAACCCAATAATCCATTTTGGATGTGCTGTAAGTGTTGTAAAATCCAGCGCATCAATTATCCTTACCGACCCATAACCGCCGCGTGCACATAAAATGGCCTTTATATTTTTATCGTCCAGCATTTGCTGAAAGTCACTACGTCTTTCTTTATCTGTTCCGCCAAAAGTAAAATCTCTTTTCCCAACTGTATTGCCCACTTTTATTGCGAAGCCCCATTCAGTTAATTTGTTTACAGCAGGAACAATTTCTTCGTTGGTAATGAAACCTGCGGGACAGGTAATGCCAACGGTATCGCCCTTTTTTAAATATGGCGGAACTATAGCTTTTAACACCGGCTCATCGGGTTCAGTTTTTTTTGCTATTTCATTAAACCCCGCTGCCAGCGGTACTATGGAGGATATGAATTTTTTTCTGTTCATTCTTTTTTTTGATGGGTTGGACTGCGGCCGGTTTTCCAGTTTTTGACGTCGCAACGTATAAAACCGTTGTATTTAATCCGTGTATTCACATAAAATTTGTGTATTAAAACAATTTTAAAGTTCAATCCCCATACCGGCCTTTAACGCTTTTTGATATTTGCGTAAATCGAACTTGTATAACCAGGGTGCTTTGTGTGCTACGCCTTTTTTTGTTTCGTTCAGCCTTTTTAAAATGCCAGTGCTTAAAATTTTTCGTTGAAAGTTTCTCCTATCCAGTTTTTTATCCAAAATAGTTTCATACAATTTTTGCAGTTCGGGCATCGTAAATTTTTCGGGTAAAAGATTGTATCCAACAGGATGATAGTTTAATTGTAGTTGTAAATTTTCCAGGGCCTTAGCCAGGATGTCGCGGTGATCCAGCAACATCACCGGTATTTCGTGAATATTAAACCATGCGCTCGAACTTGATAGTACATCAGGAACCGGTTTTACTTTAGAAAAATTTACCAGGGCAGAATACCCAACGGTGATAAATCTTTCGAACATCCAGCTTTCCTTAATCTTTACGCCTACGTTTTTTAAAAACTGTTCATTAACTTCCCGGGTACTCCTCGAAGGATCGCTAAATACATTAAACTGCTGCATGTAAATTTCGTCCAGGCCAGTGCGTTTTTTCAGAATGCGTTTGGCCGAATCATCCATGTGCTC